>PMOP01000141.1:0-19742 GCA_003161495.1 Acidobacteriota bacterium
TTCGTTCTCTGCCTGGTCGTTCCGGCAATTGTGACGATCGGTTGCGGATCAAGTAGTCCAGCCCAATCCACCACCACTACCACCACTACCACTACGGCAAACGTACTGCCCATTTCAGTTAATGTGGGACCCTCCTCCTCGCTGGGCCCAAATTCCAACTACGTCGACGGCGCATTCACCAGTGTGACGGTTTGTGTCCCGGGCAGCACCACGCTATGCCAGACGATCGACGGAATCCTGGTGGATACAGGATCGTCGGGCCTGAGAATTTTGTCGTCAGTGCTTTCTGTTGCGCTGCCGCAGCAAATCGACGGCAGCAGCAACGCTGTCGCCGAATGCGGCGTATTTGAGGATGGAGTCACCTGGGGACCCGTGCAAACCGCCGACGTGACAATGGCCAGCGAGGTGGCTAGATCCTTGCCCATTCAAATCATTGGCTCCGCAAATTTTTCCACCATTCCCGCAGACTGCTCCTCACAAGGCGTACCTGAACAGGATCTAGCGAACTTGGGCGCCAACGGCCTGCTCGGAGTGGGGCCGTCTATCCAGGATTGCGGCGCGGACTGCGTCACCAGCGGGCCTTTCAGCCAGGGAAGTTATTACACCTGCCCATCCTCGGGGTGCGTGGATACTACGGAAGCCCTTGCGCAACAGGTCCAGAACCCGGTGGCGTCCTTTGCCACGGACAATAATGGGGTCATTGTCGAGCTGCCCGCCGTAACTGGCGCCGAAGCCAGCGTCAATGGTTCCCTCATCTTTGGGATCGGCACACAGACGAATAACGGCCTCGGCAGCGCCACGGTTTTTGGGACGGACGCCTTTGGCGATTTCACCACCGCCTATAATGGCACGACGTATCCAAGCTTTCTGGATAGCGGCTCGAACGCAATCTATTTTCTCGATACGAGCACTACCGGGCTTCCCGTATGCCTCGATATAAATTTTCTGTATTGTCCCGTCAGTCCGCAGAACTTCACCGTGACCAATACCGGAAGCAACTCGGCGACCGCCTCCCTCACGTTTACGGTGGGCAACGCTGATTTTCTGATAAGTAATCTAAATGACGCGGCCGTAAACGGCTTGGCCGGCCCGAACACCGGCCAGTTTGATTTCGGATTGCCCTTCTTTTTCGGCCGCAACGTGTATACTGCGATCGTAGGAAAGTCCACTCCGGGAGGGACGGGCCCCTACATGGCCTACTGAAGTCCCGCCCATTCATTCGCTTGCCCAAGCGAACGGCAAAAAAGCGCACCGAAAAAGCCGCCGTTTTCTAGTTTCGCGTCTTTTTTCGGGGAGGACAGCCCTGTGCCTCATTCGTCTCACACCTCGGTTTGTTTGAGACGACTTCGCGCTAAGTGAATTAAAATATACTCGTATGACAAAAAAACTAAGCTGGAAGCTGCCTCTCTTTCTCCTGCTTTTACCGGCGTCGGCCTTGGCGCAAGTGCCCTTGCCGACCGGGTCCGGCCCGTCTATCAGCGCCAGCTTAGGGTATTCCTACATGAGCATGCCCATTCCGTCGGCCACGCGCATTGACATGAATGGCGCAGCCGCGAGCGTCAGCGTGGATTTTCGCTCCCGATTCGGAGCGAAGATTGACGTAGATTACGACCGAACGGCCAATGTTTTCGGCACTGGGCGTCACTCCGATGTCCTGACCTACATGCTGGGACCACTCTTCTATCCCATGAGAAATGACCGGTGGACCGTATACCTGCAGGCGCTTGCCGGTGGCTCCAGAGTGACTGGCGTAGTTCCAAACGGAACGAATGGATTCGATACAGCGTATACCCAGGGACTGGCATGGGCGTTTGGCGGAGGAATCGAGCGCAGGATCTCTCCATCTTTTGCAATTCGCACGGAATTTGACTACCTGCATACTACCTTCACCGATTCCACCGCGGCGTTCCGAGGCCAAAACGATCTGCGCCTTACCGGCAGCCTCGTCTACAGCTGGGCCTGGCACTGGCAAGGCAGGCACGACGGCCGGCGCTTCTAACCACTCTTTCTTTTCAGCCCCCGAATGACTGGAATTCCCACTACTTAAAACTGGCGCATGCGAAATTCGCGGCGTCGTCCACGCTGCCGGAACCTTTGTATTTCGCTACCTGCGGATAGGGACATACAGGCCGCGTGCGCGCGACGCCCTCCCTGGGATCATCGTCCTTGAATTTTGTGGCAATGAGCTTCGCGGGCGGAATGCCCTGGTCCACCCAGCGATCGAGCGCGCCGATGATGTCATTTTCGGGATCGTTTTTCTTGTATCCCTTTTGTCCAAGGCCGCCGAAGGTGTTCGGCCCGGGTCCTCCGCTGCAGTGATAAAGCCCCGGCATCATGAACAGGCGAACAAAATCGCCCGTGGCATCGCCATTTTTCTGCCGTACGTCCTCGTAATACTGCACGGTCCGAAGCGGTGGCGTTGAATGATCCGCCCAGCCGTTGTACAGAATCAGTTTGCCGCCGCGCGCTTTGAATCCGGACAAGTCCGTGCTGTCGGCATCCTGATCTTTTTCAAACGGAATGAGCGACTCCGGATTCTTGTCGTAATCGAAATCCCTGACCGAATCGAATTTCGGGCCGAAGACGATCCAGCGCATGAAACTGTCCATGTACATGAAATTGCTGGAGGGATACCCGTGCATCGTTCCGACCCCGGTGATGTACGCAGGGTAGTCGCCTTCATGCCCCGGAGAGTAGCCGACATACAACCGCTTTCCAGCGGAATTCACCGGACCACTGAGAATTTTTTCCCATGCCGTCACTTGTTTTTGCGTCAGGCAATTGGGGCCGTCCGCGCCCTGGCAGGTCAAAACCTTTGGATCGAACTCGCATTTGTCGGGGCGGTCGATCAATCCGTCAGCGAGGCCGTCCCTGGCGTCGCACGCGGCGAGGGTCGCTTTCTTCATTGCGTCGATCTTATACGGAGGAATTTCGGAGCCAAGAAGAGCTCGCTGCGTCCAGTCAAACATGATCATCGCCTTGGTCCGGTCGACCACGGCGCCTCCGCTGACGACGCCTTCAAAATCGTCCGGATACCGCTCCACCTCCATGAGCGCCATCTTGCCGCCGTTCGAACATCCGCAAAAATAGGAATGCCGCGCCGGCACGCCGTAATAGGCCTGGACGATTTCCTTNNACGTAGAAGAATTTTTTGTTCCAAGCGGCGGTGGGCAGTGCCACTTCGAACAAAATCACAGTCTCGAGCCCGCCCTGCACCCGGCAATATTCCGGCACATCACCCTTCGCCGCAATGACGGCCGCTTCGGTGATGACCGTGTCCTTGAGTTTCAGTCCGAGCAGGTTCGAACAATCCGCCACGCCTGCTGGACCCGCCCTAAGGCCCAGCGGCATGAGAAGCACCACGGCCAGAGCCGCAAGCCACGAGCTTGTTGGGTTGCAAGATGCAATCCAAACAGGTAAACAGCCAAATGTATGCTTACAACTGTGGCGGCACTTCATCAGGTTCCTCCCCAAAGCAATGCGCCGGATTTTAACTCTAATTTCCGCAGATGGCCCGAGCTTTTCTGGTTCGCATCCATCCCATGCGATTGCAGACCGTCGAAAGCAAGTCAAAAGCCCCGCCCTTCAAAAAGCGAAGGACGGGGCACCCAAGTTTAGCTACAAAGCCCGAACCCGTCCGGGACTGCTCTCGTTGCCGGTCTTAGTGGAGTATCTCGGGCAATAGGTCCACCGAGGGATTCCTTACTGGATTATTTGTATTGGGAACGGCTCTCCGTGTCGACGCCGCTGGAGTTCAGGTATGTTGAGTAAGTCACTGAGCTGCTGCGCGGTCATCATCATGGTGATTCCGCTGTTCGAATTAAGTGTTCCGGTCCAAGTAGTGGAAGCTCGCAGCGTGAGGCTCGCAGTTTCGAACATGTACCCGCTGACGACACCGAGCAGTCCGAACGTGTTTGGAACACCTCCCAAGCCTACGCTTGCGCCTAGCCCCAAAGTTGGAATGACAAAAATCGGAGAACCACTGTTTCCCGGTATGATGTGAAGATCGGCCAAATAAACATTCCCCGGCGCACACATAGTAGTCATCATCGGACCGTCTGGAATCATGGCCAATACGCCTTCTCGCAATATCGGCTGAATTTCATACAGCCCTTCGTAGCCCGAGTAAAAACCGCCTGTCAGAACCCTATCCCCGGGCACCACATTTTTCTGCTTGAGAATATTCGACGTGAGCATCTGGCCCAAGGCGACATAGCGGAAGTCATACTTCTCTGTAACGACTACCGGCAGTACGGCTAGGTCAATCGCCGGATCCTGAGGAAAATACCAATGAATCCCCGACGAGATCTCGAGCTGCACTTTCTCGGCGCGAATGCCATTTACTGGTATTTTGAGATTAAGCCTAACGTACATCTTATCGATCTGCAGCGTTTCACAGTTGCCCTTCTCGTCTTGATCGATTCCCTGTGCGATATGCCGGTTGGTAACAAGGTAGACGTTCGTTCTGTCTGGCGGAATGAGTGGAAGGCGATCATCTGGCACAGAAACCAAGAACCCCGTTCCAGAGTACGGAAAACTCCGCCCGAGTCTGCCGGGCTTCCTGGCATCCACAGTTATGAACACGATGGTCTTTAGTATTTCCGTCTCCAACCGGGCGGGGACTACAGTCGTGCCGGACTGGTTCTGTGCGAGGGCGCCCCCTGTGAACGGATCGAGGAATACCACGAAGAGGAGCAGTGCTCCGAGTTGGTTGCGCATGGAGTTGGAGCCCTCCTCGGGGCTCGAACGTTGAACGAGCATTCACGCTTTTCTTGCAGGCATTGTGGGATACGGAGGAGATAGGGAAAGCCCGGACGGGTCTCTTCCCCCTATTTTCGGGACGAAGTTCATATCGTCGGGCCGATTTCTTTAGCCTTCCACGTGCTTCAAGGACGTTAGGCTAAACCTGTTCGACATGGGTTTGGTCCCGTCAAACCACTGGCACCACGCAGTCATTTCTCCGCTGTGTGGCTCAAGCTTCTGTATGGTCATGGTTGGACCACCCGATTTGAGCGCGACGGTGTCTCCCGCTTTGAATTCCCCGTTCATAGAGCACCTTCCTTTCAGCCGCCGAGAGTAGCGAAACTAAGGCGAACGGGCGGGCAGCCTGCCCTTTTGTATTCCGCACAATCGTCCCAGCTCCAAACTGTGATACTACTCCCATACGTCCACTCCGAGATAAGATTCTGAACTCGGGGTCCCCCGTCCTTGACGCTTTTCAAGGACAGGGCTTTTTGGTTCGACTTGTGATGCACGACGGAAAATTGATACATGTCACGCAGGGCGGGGACTTTAGCCCTAATTTCCGGCCTTCAGATTGATCTCCGCCGTGTCGCCCTTTATTTCCATCTTCGTGCCAAAGGGTTTGGACGCGTCGGCCACGCGCTGGAGGACATACCCGGCTCTTGCGCCCGTCAGCGGCGTAGGCAGGCCGCGCGTTTGAATGAACTGATTGTTGGCGTACTCGTTGTGAATGTCGGGCTGGCCTTCGCCCACGTTGTTCAGTGCGATCGGGCGCAACGAAATCGATTGCAATTTCTTGCCTTGAAATTCGACGTAGGCGACTGCGCTTTCCCAATTCATCGGCTCGTCGATGTAGGTCAGCGTCGGCGGCAAGTTGTAAATGAAATTGCCCAGATCGTAGAAGATGGGCCGGCCGTGATAAATCTCCACGCCGTGCAAAAGAGGCGCGCCGTGCATCACGACGATGTCCGCGCCCGCGTCCACTTCCGCGTGCGTCCACTTGATGAGCCAATCATTTGGGGCCAGCCGCTCGGGCAGGCCTTCCGTGAAGACCGTCGTGAACGAGTGATTTGAGAAAACGTGATTGTGCTGGTACACGATCACGAGGTCGGCATGCTGGCGCGCTTCGCGAATGCTTTGCAGGATGCGCTGCGAATCTTCCGGGTTGGGCGTGTTTGCGGGCGCGCCGGGGAGATCCATGGTCGCTTCATTTTCTTTGTCGCCGGCTTCGATGCGCAGCTCGTTTACGCCCGGTCGGTCCGCCGTGGCGCTTCCTCCCGGCGCAATCAGTCCTGACGCGCTCGCGATCAGCGCAATCGTGCCCTTCGGCGTGTGCAGATAACCCGGCGCCACAGCTTCGGCCACATTGTTTCCGGTCCCGGCGTGAACGATCTTCCGGCTGTCCACCTCGCGCAGCGTATTCTGAATGCCTTTCACTTTCAGATCGAATGCGTGGTTGCCGGACAGCGACAACAAATTAAAACCGAATGTCTGAAGCGCATCGACCGCTTCCGGCGGAGTAAGAAATCCCCGTCCTTCCTGCACCGTCTCGCCTTTTTCGGCAATCGCCGCTTCGAGGTTGGTGAACATCACGTCGCCCTTCAGCAGTCCCTTGATCACGGGCACCGCTGCCGGCGCCGTCTCGCGAATGTCTGACCGGATCATCGATTGCCCGGCCAAGGTAATCGTTATAGAAGTCGACTGCGGTCGCGGCGCAGCGCCCATCGTGACACCCATTAACAAAAGAGCTGCAGGAAATGCTGCCACCGCCAAGAATCGCCCGGTCCTGAACTTTGTTGCCATCAGTATCACCCTCACGTTTCCGTCTTCACGATCGAGAAAATTTTGTATGACCTTCAGGGGCTAAAGCCCTTGTTTTTGAGCTTCCTGAATGTCGCGGCTGAAGCCGCGACCCACAAAAACGATTTACTAGATATCTTCTAGTACCACAAGCGATAGAAAATTGCTCATGAATGCTTCTAATGAAGTACAGATATTTTTGGTGCTGCATCGAAGTGCTGCTGTAGCAGTACTGCCGCCTGAAGGACTCTTGAATCCTGGCCCAGATCGGCGGTCAACTGCAAACCGAGGGGAAGGCCGCTTTCGATCGGCATGGGAATGGAAATGGCCGGGGTTCCAAGGGCTGTCCACGGCGCATCCATTCTCGGATCGCCTGTGTTGGAAAGGCCCAGAGGCGCGGGCCCTGTGGCAGCAGGCGTGAGAATCACAGGCGTGGATTTGAAAATCTCCGCCATTCGGACTCGGCTTTCCGCGACGTATCGCTTGGTTTCATTGTACTTTTCTACCGGGATTTTCAAACCATCGCGAATCAAGTCCGCCAGCGGTTTGTCCAGCTGGGTTCCAAACTCTTTCAGGCGAGGCTCATGAAATCGGGCGCCCTCATAGAACATGAGAGTGGAGTTCGCATCGTCGAGCTTCGCAAGCATCGCAGAAATATCGACCGGCTTGATGTTTATGCCCGAACGGCGCAACAACGACAATGCCTTCCTGAATGCATTCGCCATTTCCGGTTCGCATTCGGGGACCGGATCGGGGGCGCCAAACGCAAATTGCTCCTCGCGGCCAACTGGATGTCCGAGCGCTTTCCAAAGTGCAATTATGTCCGCGGGCGAGTGTGTGAAGAGACCGAGTGTGTCCAGGCTCTTGGAGACTGGCAGCACGCCCTCCATCGGCAAAAGGTCATAGGTCGGCTTGAATCCTGTAACACCGCAATAAGAAGCGGGGCGAAGCATCGAACCCCTCGTTTGTTCTCCGATCGTGAAAGGCACCATGCCCGCAGCCACCGCCGCCGCGGAACCGCTCGAGCTGCCTCCTGGCGAATGGTCCAGATTCCTGGGATTCCGCGTTGGCCCCGCGGTTCGATATGCGAACGCGGTGGTCACGGTTTTGCCGAGCAGGACCGCTCCGCGGCCGCGCATCTCTCGAATGATCGCTGCGTCCGAAGAGCCAATGCGGCCTTTATAAAGCGGCGAACCATATTCGGTCGCCATGCCCTGCGTCTCGATAATGTCCTTGGCTCCAAATGGAATCCCGGAAAGCGGTCCTTCCCCTGTAGGATTTTCAGGCTTCACCTGGACCCACGCGTGTATTGATGGTTCCAGTTCCCGGATGCGCCGGAGGCATTCCTCTACACCACGTTTTCGCGCCTCACGATCCGCGCGCAGCCATTCAGTAAGCGTCACCATACGCGGCGATTCTACAGCAGCCGCAATGCCTTGCGGCAAGGCGGCTAATTCCGAAATGCCGGCAGCTGCGCCAACAGCGGCACTCTTCTTGAGGAATTCGCGTCTCGTGTGCGTCATGGTTAATGATAGCTGGGAAAATGGCGCGCCCGGAGGGATTCGAACCCCCGACGTTCTGCTTAGAAGGCAGATGCTCTATCCGTCTGAGCTACGGGCGCTAGGCGTTTAATTTCTCATATTGCAAACGGTTACGCTACTTCCTGTTTTTCGTTGAATAGCAAGTCATCTACAGTTGGAATTGGATGTAGACCAGATAACCGGCCAGGGCCAGGCCGAACAACGCCACGAGGATACCCACTAAATTGACCAGGAATCCCGCGGGCTGGAATTTTCCGGACTCGAGCTGGTCACGCGTCCGGCGGTAACGAAGCAAGCCGGCGAGCGTCAGCAGCACCCCTGCAAAAATCGCAATGGCGCCGAACCAGACGGTGAGTCCCGCTGACTTGAAGGGGTGGCCTTCAATCTGCATGAATTGGCGAATAGCTATGGCGAAACGGCCAATCGCAAAACCGAATACCACGATCGCCAGGCTGGTGCGCAACCACGCGAGGAAGGTGCGCTCGTTGGCCAGGTGATCGCGGGCGCGGCTGGAGTTTTCTGGTGATTCTGTTTCTGGTCGAATATCGGTGCGTGCCGGTTCTGGCATTTGTGGACCCCGCGAAAAAGGCAGATGCGATTTGTGGGCGACGCTACTGTACGACAGATTGCAGCAGCGGGCCGATCACGGCGATGTTTTTTATAAGCTCGTCCGGGATATTGTGGCGCTGTTTCAGATATTCCGCGGTGTTGTAGGAAACCCAAACTTTTCCTCCGGCGTCTTCCCACACCAATGCTTTGAGAGGTAGATCGATGGCCAGAGTGGGGGAGGCTACCATGAGCGGCGTGCCCCCTTTGGGGCTTCCGAAAATAATGAGCTGTGTGGGGTGCATCTTCATGCCGACCTTCTCTGCTTCTCCGCTGTGGTCGATGCGCGCAAATACGGCGAGACCCCGCGTCTGCAAAATGGCGTCCAGGCGCTGGAGTGTTTCGGCAACCGGATAGGGGCTGCTCAAGTGAACCATTCCGTTATCCTGTGAGGTAGGCATAGCGCGCTCCGTGAGGAATATTCGAGGTGAATCCCGCTCATCCTACCATGCGCTGCGAGATGAGTCTCATTTTGAACGGATCCCTTCCACGGCGCTCGGCAAAATCCAATCAAACAGCTAATGGAATAATATTTATGCAACATACCGGCCTGATTCATCATCTACAATAGAGGGGTTGATCAGGCGGACTCTGCAGGATTTGTTCGATGTTGGTGGAGGTTTTGGGCCATGCGATGCAACTTGATCTTGTTTGCGGCTGCAATTTTCCTGTGCGTCCCGGCGATGGCGAAAAGCAAGCAGGTCTCCGCTTTGCAGGCTTCTTCTCAAATTGGAAATCAAACCTCAGCCCGCTTGGCGCACGATTGCAGCGGTGACTTCGAGGCGCTGCGGGAAGCCAGGCAAGTGGTGGATGGCGACCAGCGCGCGACCAACGCGCCATCCGTTCTCGCGGCGGCATCTGAAACCGTGGCATCTGAAACTGTGGCATCCGAAATCAGGGATGCTTCTCCCGTTGCGATTGACCTCGAGCAGGATTTGAAATTCCTCGAACAGAAGCAGACGGATTTGAGCGGGTGCATTCTTGGAAATTATGCGCAGGAGCTGGCGCAGGATTCTCCCGCACCTTGTTTCGGCGAACTGGCTATGAATTTCGAGATGCGGCACGACGGCGAACCTGAACAGGATATTCCGATCGGACGCCTGCCGGGAAGCAACGCCTTTTTTTATGAGGCCGGAATGACCATCGATGCCGACGGCGCGCCGAATGCCTATCATCCGGACAACGTAGGATTGGACGATCTTGCCAACGCGGGCACACCCGGAAGGTGGGAGGGATTGGCGAAAGACGCCTACGGTGAGCCATACATTCAGGGGCAGGACGATCCGTTTCCCGGTTACTACGTTTCGGAAACGGCGCTGGCCGACCGGTCCAAGGCGGTGAACGATCCGGCGCGATACGTGGATGCGTCGAGGATTCCTTTCGTCGTGCTGCCCGGAATGATGGCACGGCAACTGGGCGCGCGCGTTGGAGATTTTGCAATTGTGTTCAATCGGCGAAACAGCAAAATTTCCTACGCGATTTTTGGCGATGTCGGCCCATTTGACCGGATCGGCGAAGGCTCCATGGCGCTCGCCGAAAATCTGGGAATTCGTTCCGACGCGCGAAACGGCGGCGCGCGTCGCGGCATTGTGTATCTCGTGTTTCCAGGTTCCGGAAACGGAAGCCCGCGGACCCTCGAGGAAATTAATGCGGAAGGGCAGAGATTGGTTCAGGAGTTGGAACCTTCCATTTCACCGGAGGCGTGCGTGGTTCCGCGGCACGCCCATGAGGCGGAAGGGAATCAAATCACAAATTGAAACGCCGCGAGAAAATGCCGGAGGAGCGGGTGAAAGAAAAAATATTGCGCGAGCATCTGGTGAATCTGCTTTCCGGCCGCGGCGCTCATGTCGATTGGAAGGAGTCGTTTCGCGGCGTTCCCGCTAAATTGAGAGGCGTTCGCCCCAAGGGATTGCCGCATTCGCTCTGGGAATTGCTGGAGCACATGCGGATCGCGCAGTGGGACATCCTGGAATTTTCGCGTGACGCAAAACATGTCTCCCCGGAGTGGCCCGCGGGCTACTGGCCTGCTGCGCCCGAGCCGCCGAATGCGAAGGCCTGGGACAAAAGCCTTAAATCGTTCGCGCGAGATGTTGGCGCAATGCAAAAGCTGGTGGCAAGCGGAAAAACGGACCTCTTTGCGAAAATTCCTCATGGCACAGGGCAGACGATTTTGCGCGAGGCCCTGCTGATCGCGGATCACAATGCGTACCATTTGGGACAGGTGCTCGCGGTTCGACGGATTCTAGGCAATTGGAAATAGAATTTCTTTCCCTCGACAACTTTAAGCCTATTGTTTGCTTTACGTCACCCAACTCCCTCTGGATATGAGTTGTAACCTGTTCCGGTTGGCGCGCATCGAATAATTCAGGAAGCTCGCTGAGGATTTGTGCGGCCCCGGTACCTGTGATTTGTCTTGGTTGTTCTTCAGGTTTCGATCAGTACACCTCGGCGGCCCTATTCCAAACTAAAAGGGAGAACATTTCGTTATGCCTCGACGTTCGTTACCGATTTTTCTTGCGATCATGGCGCTAACCGCAGTGGGTGTTTCGGTCTGGGCCAAGAATGATTCCGGCGATACGATTACGACTAACTTGAAGCTGACGTCACCCACGATGGTCGGCACGACGAAACTTGCCCCGGGCAACTACAAAGTGATTGCTGACGGCAGCAAAGCTAAATTTGAACTGAGCGGCAAGGTTGTTGCGGAAATTCCCTGCACACTGAAGGATTTTTCCGGCAAGGTCAATGAAACGACGTTTGTTCTCGATCGCGATCAGTTGACTGAAATTCAGGTTTCCGGAAAGACCAAGACCATCGAATTTTCCGCAGGGCAGTAGCGTGGTTGGGAGCAATTGAATTTTTACTTAGAAATGGACTGGCCGTGCTGTGACGGTTTCTGTACTTACCGTTTTGCAGCTTAGATTGCTCCGAATGGCGCAACAAGGAACAACAAGGAAATAGATTCGTTGTCCTGCCCTGAAAATGTAAGAGAAGTTTCAGGGCAGGATGACTCTCTTTTCCTGCAAATACCTGTGTACGTTTTCCGTCCTATTCCCAATCGCGCGCGCGTCTCTTCCTACCGTTGCTCCGCCAAATGATAAAGCTTCACGGCATTTTCACGCAGGACCATGCGCGCTATTTCATTTGCACGGGGGAGCGTGATCTCTCCATCGAGCAGCATGCCGGTCAGGGCAATTCCCAGCGCCTGCCGCGCCGTTTGCGAAGTCTGCCAGCCGACCTCTTCCCAATCATACGCGCCGCTTCCGGGATATAAATCGGTTCCAAATAAAATTTTCTCGGGATACCACTCGATCCAGTCTCGCAGCACTTCCGCAAGGCGGTGCGGAGATTCCAGCCAGGTCTGCTCGGATAGATCCGTGTACACGTTTGGCTTCATCAGCAGGAAAGAAATTTCGCGGCTGAAGGGGCCCGCGCCGCCGTGCAGCAGGACGAACGTTGTTTTCCGGAGCCGCTGATCGTTCAGGACGGATTCGAGCAGGATCGGGTTCGATCCCTGCAAATAAAAATATCCGCCGCATCCCGCGCCGGTGTGAATGTGCACGGGCAAGCCGAGGCGGCCCGCTTCCGCCGCAATATATCGGAACAAATAATCCTGCAGGCGCGTGTACTCCTCTTTCGCGGGCGCGCCGCCACGCACGAATTTCGCGTAGGTTGCCGCAGCGTCGTGCTCGGATGCCGGCTCGAAATCGAGCGACCGCAAATACGCCGCCTCGAATTTCACGGCGACCGCGCCGTCTTTTTTTTGCCGCTCAAGCTCCGGCGTCACCACGCGGGAAACGTATTCGGCAAGCGTGGCCGGCATGGCCGCGACGCCGAGTTCGCGGCGGTATCGTGTCAGCAGCATGTTTTCGCGGCCGAAGAAAAATTTTCTGTCCGGCGTTTCCGCCGCCAGCGCCTCGTTGCTGAGCGGAAACAGCAGGGCATCGTCGAACGGAACCCAGCGGTAATGCGCCGCGTCGAGCCCTCGCCCCATGGCCACGCGGTTTGCAAATTCGATGTCGATGCCCAATCGATCGAGCACCCATGCGGGATAATTGTCGCCCTGCTCCTGGCGAATTTTATTTTTGGTGGCGACGAGTTCTTTCACGTGCGCGTCGCTGCGGTCGTCGTAGGCATAACCCCACAGCGCTTTCCATGCGGCAAGATACTGCGGATTTTCCGGGCGCGTGATGGTGTTCGGATCGGTGGGCTGCAAGGGATCGCAGGGCAGAGCGTCAAATTCGTCGTCGCGTTCGCCATCCGCCACAACGCGCGGCGGATGTGAATGGTTATCGATGGCGCGAATTTTGCGAATCTCCGACATGAGCGCCGGGTCGGGCGATTGCGCACGCGCAAACGCGGCGGTGCCCAGCAAAATTGCAATTCCAACGAAACATTTCGTCACGTTTGCCTCAAATTATTCCAGATACGCCGCCAGCCACCCGAAAAAAGTTTTGTACCACAGCTGGCTATTTTGGGGTTTCAGGATCCAGTGCCCCTCGTCGGGGTACACCACTAATTTAGACGGGACATTTTGCCGCTGCAACGCGGTAAAGAATTCGAGGCTTTGCGTATAGGGCACGCGGTAATCGAGTTCGCCGCAAATTACGAGCGTCGGAGTTTTGTATTTGGCGAGATTTCCAGCGTACGTGCTCGGCGACCATTTTTTATAGCTTTCGGGATTGGTCCAGGGAGTTCCCGCCATGTCGTGTTCCTCGAACCAGAGTTCCTCCGTCGCGCCGTACATGGCCGTCTTGTCGTACACGCCGGCGTGGCTGATGAGCACTTTGAAACGTCCGCTGTGCGTGGCGATCCAATCAATCATGTAGCCGCCGTAGGAGCCGCCGGCCGCGGCCAGGCGGTTTCCATCCACGTAGGAATATTTTCCGATGACGTAGTCCACGCCCTTCATGAGGTCTTCATAAACCCGGCCGCCCCAGTCGTCCGTAATCTCATCGGTGAATTTCTGTCCGTAACTCGTCGAGCCGCGCGGATTGATCATGACGGCAACATAGCCCGGCGCGGCAAACAGCTCTTCGTTCCACCGGTAGCCCCAGGAATCCGTCCACAGGCTTTGCGGTCCGCCGTGGATGAGGAGCAAGAGAGGATATTTCTTTGTCGCGTCGAAATTCGGCGGGCGAATCAGCATCCCTTGAACGCGCGTGCCTCCCGCGCCCTCGTACCAGAACGGTTCGGGAGGATTCATGTCGATGGAAGCAAGGCGCGCGGCGTTGTGCTCGGAAAGCTGCAGAGCGGCGCTTCCGTCACGCCGTGAAGTGAAAATTTCGGCGGGCATAACCAGGCTGGACCGCAGGAACGCGAAAGCGCTTCCATCCGCGGAAATCGAAATGCTTTCGTTGAATGTATCTTTCAAAATTTCTCGCGGCGTGCTTCCGGGCGCCGCCGCAATTTCATATAGCGGCTGCTCAGCTTCGCTCTCCGCTGTGAAGAAAATTTCCTTGCTGTTCGGCGACCAGACTATTTCATCCACGTTGCGATCGAACGATGAGGCAACTTCGCTGTGCGTTTCGCCCGCGCGCTCATAGAGCATGAGGCGCCAGCGGTCGCTCTCGTACTCCGGAGTTTTCTGGGAGTGATAGGCGATAAAGCGGCCGTCCGGCGAGTAAGCGGGATGGCCGTCGAAGCCGGGATTGGAGGTGATGCGATTAGGTTCGCCGCCGCTCGTTGGAACGAGGAACAGGTCCCCATTCGTGCTGGTGGCTTCGGGCCGGTCCGTCACCGCCGTAAAGCAAATTTCCTTGCTGTCGGGCGAAAAAGCGAAGTCATTGGCATCGCCGCGCTCATCGGGAGGCACATCGTAATCGGCATGTGGGGTCACGTCGCGCGGAGCGCCGCCATTTGCGCCCACGAGGAACAGGTGGCTGCGCTTGCCGTCGCTCCAATGCACCCAGTGGCGATACAGAAGATGATCGTAGACGCGGGCTTTCACCTTGCTTTTTTCCGCGGCGTCGTCGCGCGCGCGGTTGCACGCGTCGTCCGCGCAATCCGGAAACACGCTGGAAGTGAACGCGACCCATCGCCCGTCCGGAGACCATTTTTCATTATCCGCGCCTGTGGAGAGAGAAGTGATTTTTTTTGCGGTGCCTCCTTGCGCGGGCATCACATACACCTGAGGCGCTCCTTCGCGGCCGGAGAGAAACGCGATGGATTTTCCATCGGGCGACCACTGCGGCCGCGTGTCATGCCCCGTCTGCGTCAACTGGCGCGCCTGGCTTCCCGGCGCGATCGAGACGATCCAGATGTTGTGCGCGATGCGGTTCGTGTCCATGTCGGCCGCGCCCACGGTGTACACAACGGCGCGCCCGTCCGGCGAAATCTGCGGTTCGGCGACGCGCTGCACGGCCGCGAGGTCATCGAACGTCATGGCGTGTTTGGAAGGAGCCTGCGCCTGTCCGGAAGAAACGAAGGCGATCAGGAAAAATGCGAAAGACCTGGGCATGAATTTGACCTGCATGGGAATCCTTTCCGTGGCCAGATGAGTCCCTGGCAATTCAGGAACATCGCGGCGCGTGAACACCCAAGATACTATTTCTCTACGTATCAATCCATTTTCTCACGAGATTCCGAGGACGGGAGGAGTCGCGGACTGGATTTGGAATTATGAGCCCAGGTTTACTTCCCGCTATAACACCTCTCCCTTCCGCCGAGTTCCGCCCCAAAACCAATTTGCCGCAGCAAGCAAAAGCGTAACCGCGACGACGAACAGCTCGCCGCGAGTCATTTGGGACGCCAGCACCGCAACGAACAGAACCGCAAGCGTTGCAAATAGGTTTCCAGCCGGAAGTCGATAACAACGAGTTTCCGGGTGCTTGCGTCGCAGGACGGGAAGGGCAGCGCATGTGAACCCATAAACCAACAGGCGTCCAACCGAGGAAAAGAACACATTCCATTTAAAACTGCCCGCGGCGGCCAGGCACCAGAGGATTAGCGCAAAGGCGAGTATTGAAATATAGGGCGTCCGAAAGCGCGGGTGAATCTGCGCGAAGACACGAGGGAAGTCGCCCTTCTCTCCCAGCGCGAAAATCAACCGCGGCGTGTGGAGCATCATCGCGGATAAATATCCATAGACGGAGATCAAAGCCCCGAGAGAAATCATTGACGAGCCCGCCGTTCCCCAGAGCTCGCGCGCGGCAGCGGCCAGGGGGCGGTCTGACAATGCCGCGTTGGGAAGCAAAGCGACGACAACATACTGGATTGTGCAATATAGGACGGTCACCGCTGCCAACGCCACAAATAGCGCGAACGGCGCATCGCGCCGCGGGTCCTTTGCTTCCGACATCGGTACAACTGCTCCCTCGAACCCGCCGTATGGAAACGTTAATACGAGCACTGCCGCGAACCAATTCCGGAGAGGAATCGATGTGCCGCCCTGCGCCACGGCCGGAAGTGCCGGGTGGTGCCAGAAGAGATAGACGCCTCCGCCGATCGCGAAGAAGATCAACGGCGCCAGCTTCGCCACCGTGAACACGTTGTTTGCCGCGGCTCCGGACTTTATGCCGTACACATTCACTGCCGCAAGAAATCCGATCAGGATAGAGAGAACGGCAAGGCGAACGACCGGCTCATGCGCCGCCGGCCAGAACTCCACGAGGTAGTCCGTGAAGAGGTCTGCCGCTGCGGCGGCTACGGCCACTTTCACGACGCAAAGAAGGAATCCAATTTCGATGCCGATCATTCGCCCGAAGGCTTCTCGCGCGTAGAGATACGGCCCGCCAGCCGCGCCGAATTGAGAAGCCACTTCGGCGAAGGACGCGATGACCACTCCCATTCCGGCGGCAGCGATGAGATAAGCGAGTGGGCTTTGCCTGCCCACATAACCGGCGACCACCGATGGCAAGCCGAAAATGCCGCTCCCTATGATTGAATTGATGACCAGCGCCGTAAGGGTCCAGCGCCCCATCGAGCGAATGAGTCCCGGCAATTCCTCGTTTTTCATTCGCCCTCAATATTTCTACAAGCAAGGAACAAACGCTTTTCGTGGCGCCGGCGTCCCGCCGGCGATTTTTCCGATTTCCAACCGGCCCAAAAAACGCCGCCGCCGCAATGCTAGGATCGTCCGACAACGTGATTCGTTAATTTGCCGATCCGATCGACTTCGAGTTCAACCGTGTCCCCGGCTTTCAGGAAGCGGCCCATTTCCAAACCACAGCAGCAGCGGTTGGCGCCGGATTCGGGTACGGTTCCCGTGCCCGAGCCAAAAAATTCTCCCGGGTACAGAGTTTCGTCCTGGGAGACATAGGCGATCAATTCCTCGAATGTCCAGCGCATTCCATTCGTGTGCCCGTAGGAAACTTCTTCACCGTTCACGCGCGCTCGCATGCTTAGGTTGTAAGGATCGGGAATTTCATCGGGCGTGACGAGTACGGGACCGATTGCATTGCCTCCGTCAAAATCTTTTCCTTTTGCGGGACCGAGCCGGCCGCCCATTTCTCTTTTTTGAATATCGCGCGCGGAAAAATCGTTGAAGATTGTATAGCCGCCGATAAAGTCGCGCGCTTTTTCCCTGGGAATGTCGCGACCCTGTTTGCAAAGAAAAATACCGAACTCGAGTTCCCAATCGAACGCTTTCGTGTAGCGAGGGATCGTCACGCGCGCGCCGTCGCCGATCACGTTCATGCGATTGCCCTTGTAGTAGACGGGCCTCTCATACCACGGCCGGGCCATGCGGTAAGCCAGCGTGGCTTTGCGGCCGATGATTTTCTCGACGGCGCGATCCAGCGACGCGGCCCAGCGAGGCATTCCGAAACGCCGCGTGCAGTTGATCACGTGCTGCTCAAACACCATGAATTCGCGAATCGATTCGGGGCGGGGAACCGGGGAGAGAAGATCGACACTCGCGCGATCGACTGCGACGCCTTCGGGGCGTTGCGACAATGCAAACTCGAAGGCTCGTTGCGCCACNNTTCGCCGGCGCGAAACTGTTCCGCGGCCTCCAACCGGATGATTTTCGTGTCTTCCTGCGTCAGCGCGCCGATTTCCTGAGCGCCCTGATGTTGGAACGTCACTAGCCGCATGAGTTTGGTCGCATGGCTTTTTGTGGCACGGCCACTCTTGACTGTGCGGTTTTGTAAGCGGCCCGCGAAGAATACTTAACGCCACGACGATCGCAAAACCCGCAAAGCCAGGGGCGACTGTGCTATTTCAGTGCGGAAACATTGCCAGCGGCGGCGTTTTCCCGGGAGGCAGCGGCGTGCGCGCCACATTCATGAGCATGCCCAGCAGCGTGTAATAGCCGCACAATCCGGTGATGTCGATAATGCCTTGCTCGCCGAATCGATTTACTACTTTGGCGTAAACGGGATCGCTCACGCTCTGGTGCAATCGAAGCTCCGCGATGAAGTCGTAGATCATCTCTTCGTCCGGCGTCATGGCAGCGGGGCGCTGGCCTTCGGCGATTGCTTTGATCGTATCCTCTTTGATCCCCGCTTTCAGGGCCAGCGATTCGTGCGAGTACCATTCAAATTGCTGCGTCCATTGCCGCGCGATCTGCAGAATGATGAACTCGCTGATGTTCGGTCCGAGCTTGGTGTTGAAGCGAAGGTATTCGCCAACTTTTTGCAGGCGGCTCATGAATTCCGGGCTTCGCAAGAGCGGAATAAATGGGCCCACGAGTTCCTTGCGCGGCCCCGACGTTATTTCCTCGGCGGCCTTTTTTTGCGCGTCCGTCCATTTGTCAGTCGGGATCGGCGGCATTCGGTCCGCCACGCCTTCGGCCGCTTCTGCGGGAGCCGCGGAAGCGAGTCCGAGGAGCGACGAGCCCGCCAGCGCGGTCGCGCCGCCCAGGAAATCGCGCCGGTCGACCAGCGATTTCGAGTCGGAAAGTTTTCGTTCTTTTGGATCATCCATGGATTTCACCCTTTCTTCATCCGTGCATTGGGGTAAGGGAGCGATTGCTGTGATAAGTCCTGAGGCATTATATGCGCCGATTTTCAAATATCAAATTGGTGTTGTGGCGCCGGCGTCCCGCCGGCGTTTTTGCAAAAATGCGATCGTGTTTGGTGTTGGTGAAATAAGAAAAATCGCCGGCGGGACGCCGGCGCCACGAAAATCGCGCTTGCGCTTGACAAACGCCCGCAATCGAAAGAAAGTGGCCGCAGCGGATCCAACCGCAGCTTCCGATTTCCCGTCGAGGACAAATAAAATGAGCACAGGCGTGTTCCACGTTCGAGCAGCAGCCTTCCGATCGATCGCGGCGATTTCTTTTTTCCTGCTGGTGCTCGCGATTTCATTCGGAACCATTCGCGGATTTGGCGGAGTCACTCTTGCTGCGACTCCTCCACAAGGGGATAGCGGCGATTGGACCTATGCGGATCACGATTTCAACGGCACGCGATACAGCCCGCTGAATCAGATCACGCCGGGCAACGTGAAGCAGCTTGCGAAAGTCTGCTCCTACACGTTTCCCGAAAAAGTGCCTTCCGAATCCGCGCCCATTGTTTCCGCGGGCGTCCTGTACGCCACGAGCGACCATTACACCGTTGCGCTTGACGCCGCCGACTGCCATGTTTTGTGGAGCTATGAGTGGAAGCCGCGCGATACCGACTCCGTTCATCCTCATCGCGGCGCGTCGCTGGCCAATGGAAAAATTATCCGCGGCACCGGCGACGATTATTTAATCGAGCTGGACGCCGAGAGCGGAAAACTTCTCTGGGCCAAACAAATCGCCGATCCCAAGGCGGGCTATTTCATCAGCATGCCCCCGCTCGTGACCAGTGACATGATCTACGTCGGCCCAGCCGGGTCGGAAAGGGCCGGCAGCGGATGGATCGGCGCATTCAAATTGAGCAATGGCGAGCAAGTTTGGAAATTTAATATTATTCCGCAAGATGGCGAGCCGGGCGCAGATACCTGGGGCCCCGATCCGGCGGCTCGAAAACACGCGGGCGGCGCGCTCTGGACACCGCAGTCTTACGATAGCGAAAAGGGAATTCTGTATGTAGCAGGCGGCAATCCGGCGCCGGATTTTTGGGATCAGGTCAGGCCCGGCGCCAACCTGTATACGAATTCCATGATCGCGCTGGATGCGAAAAC
>PMOP01000141.1:19791-22667 GCA_003161495.1 Acidobacteriota bacterium
AAAGACGGCGTCCTTCGCGTGGTCGATGGAGAGACGCACAAAATTGTTTACAGCGTTCCCTTCACGACGCAACTGAACCCCGAGGCGCCGCTCAGCACCACGCCCATAAAAGTGTGTCCGGGAATTTTGGGGGGCGATGAGTGGAACAGCGCGGCGTACAGTCCCAAACTCAGTTTGCTCGTTGTGCCCAGCGACGACCTGTGGTGCTCGATGAATCAGAAGGACAAGGATCCACCCAGCGTGGAGAAAGCCAATACCGGAGAGAAAAGTTTTTTTGGCGGCCCCATCACGCATGGCCCCTTATCGGAGGCGCGCGGCCGGCTGACTGGATTTGACGCCGCCACCGGCAAAGAGCGCTGGCGATACGAGTCACCCTCGCCGCTCGTCGCCGGAGTTGCCGTCACGGCTTCCAATCTGGTTTTTACCGGCGAAGTTGGCGGTTTTTTTGACGCGCTCGACGCGCAATCCGGCAAAGTCCTCTTACACTTCGATTTGGGCGACAGCGTCCAGGGCGGCGTGATTACCTATTCCGCGCACAACGTTCAGTACGTGGCCGTCACTTCCGGGGATGGCGGCGTAATCNNGATGCGCTTGCGAATCTGGAAGTGCCGCGCAAAAACTGCTAGCATGTTCTCATTCAATCGCTGCAAAGCGGGGATGGCGCAACCGGGCGATGGCGCCGTTTGTAACCGAGTTGGCGCGCCCGTAAAGCGTCGATTTGCAGACACGCCGATTCAAATGGAGGCTGTGGAATGGCATATATTTTTAACGAGGATGAGTTACCCAGGCTTCTGTCCAATGGCCGCGAGCGCGTGTTCTTCGTCAACAAGGAACTCACCAAAATCGACGATATGTTGGCGGGAATTATGCACTACAAGCAGGGCGCAGCGTCTCCCTATCACCTGCACAAAAATTGCGAGCATTTTTATTTCATCATGGAAGGCAAAGCCACCGTGCAGACCGAGGAGGGAACTCGCGAGATCGGCCCCGGCACCATGGTCTTCATTCCCGCGGAAGAAAAGCATCGCTTGCGCGCGATCGAGCCGCTCTTTTATTTTGAGTTTCAGGCTCCCAATCGCTTTCAGACCACCATCCTCGAAGGCACGCCGGACGACTTGAAGTGGGACCGCGTGGACGGCGGCGTATGGATTCAGAGTTAATTACGAGGAGCGGCGAAATCGCAGGTCGAATTTTACAAACATGAAATTCCGGCAATTTTAGGGTTCAGAAATCGAAAGGATTGATTCGCGATGTCTCTGACTTTTATCGACACGAACAAGATTTCGCATGAAAAACTTCCCGGTTCGGGCGAGTTCGCCGAAATTCTAAATGACAAGCTCTGCGGCGCGAAGAACGTGGTCGGCTCCCTCCGCTGGCTCCATGCAGGCGAAAAGCTGGATGTCCGCTCCGACAAAAACACTCATCAGCTGGTTTACCTGATGCAAGGCGAAGCCACCATCACGCTGGACTCCAAGGATTACACCGTGAAAAAAGGTTCCGGCGTGTACGTCGGGCCCTCGGAAACAGTGGCTATCAAGCAGGCGGGCACGGCTCCACTGAAGCTCTTCCACCTGGCAGTGCCGCACCTGCAAAGTTGATGCTGTGCGCCGGTTGGCGTAGTTTTTGTAGCGCCGGCGTCCCGCCGGCATTTCTTCCGCCCTGGAGAACATGATGTCAACGCTAAATCACCGGTCGCGCGCACGCTTTGCCTTCGTGCTGATTGCCGCTGCAACATTTTTGATTCCCGCGGTCACCAAGGCCCAACTCAAGCAGCCGCTTTTGGTCGACGAAAATCTGAAGCGCGTGTCTGATCACGTCTACGTATTGGAAGGTTTTCCTAACGTCGTCTTCGTGATCGGAAGCCGCGCGACTTTGGTAGTGGACACCGGTCTGGGGCAGCGCAACGGTGAAACGGTGATGCGCGCGGAGCAAAAACTCGCCAAAGGTCCGATCCTTTATCTCACGACCACGCACTACCATTCCGAACACACCACGGGCGAGCAAGCCTTCCCGCCGAACACGATCCTCATCCGAAACACCGTGCAGCAGGAAGAAATGGTCAAGGGCGTAGGCGCGCATATGGATGCGTTCCGCAAAATGTCTGCCCAAAACATGGACCTGCTTCAGAACATAAAATTTCGCCAGCCGGACGTTCTATTCGACCGCGAAGCGAAAATCGATCTCGGCGGCGTCACGGCCCGCCTGTTTTACATTGGGCCGGCGCACACAAAGGGAGACGAATTAATTTTCGTCGAGGAAGACAGCGTCCTGATCCCGGGAGACATCGTCCAGAAAGATATTTTTCCGATCATGCCGAACGCGGACGCGAGCATGAAAGGCTGGCTCTCCATTCTTGATAATATCGAGGCGCTGCATCCGAAGTTCATCGTTCCCGATCACGGCGTTTCTGTTGTGGACGCTTCTCAGATCGGAACGGAGCGCGCCTACCTTCTGGCATTGCAAGCGCGCGCGCTGGAACTCAAGAAGCAAGGCATTTCCGTGGACGACGCGGGAAAAACCATCACGGCGGAACTGAAAGCGAAGAATCCCGATTGGCCCAATCCCAACAACATTGCAGGCGAAGTGACGCGAGTTTACGAGCAGTCTCAGTAAGCAAGTAGGACGGGCTTCAGCCTGTCGGTTTTGTGGCGAGCCACCCAAGAACAAAACCAGACAGGCTGAAGCCCGTCCTACTGGATTTTCAGAACCTTCAAGCGTGGCAGCAACTCCAGAGCATTTTCCCGCTGGATCATCCGAAGATCGCTCGCGGAAACATCGAATTTATTCACGGCTGCAGCGATCCTCTCAATCGTAAAAAATGGAATATCCGATCCGAACAAAAGATGCTCTTTGGGAATCCCTTTGAGCACAGCAGC
>PMOP01000526.1:0-1662 GCA_003161495.1 Acidobacteriota bacterium
TCCAGGTAATAGTCGTCGTTGAAATTCACGACGAATCCCTCGTCCTGCGGGTTGGATGTTTTCACAAACGTGAGCGCCGCCGCATTCACCTGTGGCCGCTTATCCCTCATGCTGCCGCTATTGTCCACCACCAGGCCAAAACTTACCGGCACGTCTTCCTGCTTGAAAACGGAAACTTTCTGCTCGACCTTGTCTTCGAGCACCCGGAAATTGTCTTCCATCAGCCCGGGCACAAACACGCTGCGGTCATTCAGCACGGACACATGCAGCACGACCAGGCTGACTTGCGACTTGATCCTGTACGCATCCTGCGGAATCTCCTGCGGCGGAGCGCTCGGCGCGGCGGGTTTGGACGAAGGAGAAATAGGCGCTTGCTGTTGCGGCTGCTGCTGTTGCGCCGATGCGCCAGACACAATCAGCCCGCCGGAGATTACGAGCAGGGACGCAATCAGGAAAATGGCAATACGGCCGCGGCTACTGGTTCGGGGCGTAGTAGCCCGTCTTGGCATAAATATTGAGGGGAGGAAGCCCCTTGGGTGGCCGAAGCTTGACCTTGATTTTTCGCCACGACCCGTTGTGTTGCGGGTTACTTGATTTGTATCCGAGGACATATTGATTACGGAGCTCCATTCCGATCTTTGCGGCAATGTCGGGCAGTTCGCCAATATTTCCTACCGGAAAGACGCGCCCTCCGGTCATTTCGGTCATCTCGGAAAGCAGGGAAGGCCCTTCCAGTTCTTCCGGCGTTTTGGAACGAATGCCGATCGGATCGAAGATGCCGATTGCGTAGAGCTGGCAGTCGGCCTCTTTTAAATAGTTCTTAATATCGCTTTCGTTGTACCGGCTATGATTATCGCCTCCATCCGATATGATGAGCAAGGCCCGTTTGCCGTTGTGTGCACCCCTCATTTGGCTCAGGCCCAGATAAATGGCGTCGAGCAGGGCGGTGCGCCCTTTGGATGCGGTAAACATCATGCGGTTCTGCAACTCATCGACGCTGCTGGTGAAGCCGCTGGTCAATTCGGCGCGGTCGTTGAAGCTCACCAGGAAGAATTGATCCAGCGGATTTGCCGTGCGCATGAATTGCACGGCGGCCTCGCGGGCCTTTTCGACCTTGTCCGACATGCTGCCGCTCATGTCGAACACCAGGCCGATCGACACGGGCACGTCCTCGCTTGAGAGCGTGACGACTTCCTGCTCAATGCCGTCTTCAAAAACGCGAAAATGTTCTTTCTCAAGCCCTGTGACCAGCCGGTCCAACGGATCCGTGACCGTGAGGTTCACAAGGGTCATTTCGACATTAATTTTGATCCCTTGCCCTGGATTGATGTCGGGGATTTCTCTGGCGATCTGGACGGGCCCTTTTCCTTGAGGAAAAGCCGCAGTGGCGATCAGGGCAAACACAACAAGGGCGGGTAAGCCGAAGCAACTCCGAATTCGTCTTGCCTTCACCGCATTACCTACCTTCGCCGGCGCTGCCCGGGCGGTTACGGCGGTTCCGACCATCGAACCTTGGCGCCATTCTACCACTCGCGCTAAATCGCGCAAGTACCGGGACTGTATTTTGACAATTAATTTACTTTATGGCCCGATTCGAAAAACCCTTAGTACTTTAAATTAGTCGGAAAACACGTACTGTCCTAAATTGAACAACGGACACAA
>PMOP01000526.1:1692-16915 GCA_003161495.1 Acidobacteriota bacterium
TTCCGCTACCCGCTTACCCGGCAAACCTCTCGTCTCCCTTGCCGGGAAACCTATGATCCAGCGCGTTTGGGAACGGGCGAGGCAGGCCAAGCGCATCACCCGGGTAATCATTGCCACCGATGATGAGCGAATTCTAGCTGCGGCGACTGCTTTCGGCGCTGAGGCTGTCATGACCCGCTCCGAGCATCGCTCCGGCAGCGAGCGCGTGGCGGAAGTGGCTTTGCACATCGCTGGTGAAAACGAAGATATTTTCGTCAACGTGCAAGGGGATGAGCCGCTCGTGGAGCCGGATGCCATTGACACTCTGGTGGAAGCCATGGAGGCGGAAGATGGCGTAACGGTCGCGACGCTAATGGTGGCCATCAAAAAGCCCGCAGACATCATGGACCCGAATATTGTGAAGGTGGTTCTGGACTTCGACGGCAACGCTCTTTATTTTTCCCGCGCGCCGATTCCGTGGGTGCGCGACCGCGATGCCCCGGTGCACGCGCAGCATATGAAGCATCTTGGGCTGTACGCGTTCCGACGCTCCGCCCTGCTTGATTTTCCGACGCTGCCGGAGGGAGACCTCGAGCGCGTGGAACAGCTCGAACAGCTTCGCTGGATGGAAAACGGCTACAAGATTCGCGTCGCCGAAACGCAGCACGATTCCGTCAGCGTGGACGTTCCGGAAGATGTCGCGCGCGTTGAACTGTTGCTGCGCAAATCGGCATCCGCCTCGTAAGAAAAGCTGAACGGTTCAAGTAGCACAGGCACTCTTGCCTGTGCGATTTTGAAAGCTGCGGCGAGATCAACGGCTTTCATCTCATAGGAAGCCTGCGCCAACCAGCACTGTTGCGGTTCAGGACCCCTTCCCGTTCAAGACGTCTCCCTATCCAGGGTCCAACTCTTGACCCTTCCTCCTCCCCTTCATCATCGATTCATTTGCGATCGCGAAAACCGCACAGGCAAGAGTGCCTGTGCTACTTAGAACGAAAACTTCGCGGCTAACTGAATTCCGCGCGGGCCTCCGCCTCCCAGAAACGGATTGCCGATTCCGACGTCGCCTGTCGCTACGATTTGATACGCGCCATTTCCCACTTCCCGGTTTCCGCTTAATGCAAACCCGCAGCCGCAGGTTGGACTGATATTGGAAGCGGGATCGGCGATGAAGGCCGGCAGCAGGGGACTGGAAAAATTAGGGTGGTTCAACAGGTTAAAAAACTCAGCGCGCAGTTGCAAACTCAGTTGCTCGGTAATCTTCGTGTTTTTATAAATCGCCAGGTCCCATTGTTTGAAGGGCGGACCCTGCAGCGCGTTGCGCCCCAGGTCTCCGTAGTGCCGCGTCCCGGGAACGCAATCAGCGGCTCCGCCGGTAATCGTGGTCGCGGTGATGCTCGGCTGGATTGTGCAGGGCATGGCGAAGGAACTGAGATTCAGGAAATTGCGCGGGTCGTTGTAATTGTAAACGATGGGGCCGACCACATCCGGCCGGTCGTATCCGTCGCCGCCTCCGCTGTAATCGTCTTCGGCGTTATAGTTCAGCGTGAAGGGCTGCCCGCTTTGCACCGTGACGGTGCTGTCGAAACCCCAACCGTTCTTCAACTTTTGCCACCCGCCGCTTATCGAAGGCAATTGGTAGCTGAATAGCCAGGTAAAGCGCTGCGGAATGTCGAAATTCGATCGCCCGTATTCCGCGTTCGGATTATTACTGTCCTGTGGTTGCGCCGCGTTGACGACAAAATCTTCTCCGTCACTCGAATTATCCAGCGAACGCGACCAGACATAGTTCAAGACGGAGTTAATCCCGTGCCACCCATTCACATGTAGGCTCGCCTGCAACGAGTTGTAATTCGATTTTCCGGTGGAATTCTCCTGGAAAATATAAAAGGCTCCCGAAGGGTTGCCGAAAATTCGGGGCACGGCAAAATCCTGAATCGCTCCCGTTGTGGCGCAAGTTGGAATCCCGTTCGGGCAATCCGCGGCAGTGATCTGCGCCTGGCTGGGCTGGTTGATGTCAAAAAACCGGAACAGCCGGTGCCCCTGCGAACCTACGTAGCCGACTTCCACGGAAATCTTGCTGGTGATCTGCTGCTGAATATTCAGATTGTAATTTTCCATGTACGGCGTCTTGATATTCTGGTCGAACGCGAAAATGTCGCACTCCAGTCCATTCGGGCCGCCGCAGGCCGGCGCGTCGTAAATCGGCATCCCGGGTTGGAATGTTCCGGTGGGCAGGTCCATCAAGGCCTCGCCGATGGGATTCGGTCCAATGTTGTTGTACGCCGGTCCCGGGGCATAAAAAGTCGGGTAAGGGAGGTGGCCGAGGAACATGTCTTGCGAGAAGGCGTCAAAGAAAATTCCGTAGCCGCTGCGAACGACCGTCTTACCGGTTCCGAAAATGTCCCAGGCAATACTGGCGCGGGGCGCGAAATTTTTGTAGTCGGGATTGTAGAGTTTCGACAGGCCGCCTGACACGCCCACCTGTTCCAGCTGTCCGGAGGTCGGGCTACTCTCCACAAAATTGGAAAACAGGTTGTTGTTTTCCGCGACCACGCCGTAATAGTCCCAGCGCACGCCGTAATTAAACGTCAGCCGCGGCTTCACGTGGTAACTATCCTGGAAATAGAGGCCATACCCGTTTTCGTGCGTGTGGCGAATCGAGTCGCCACTGTAGCTGAAGCCTGAGTATGGCGCAGCCTCGAGCAAGTCTGCGAGAGTATGAAATCGAATCCTTCCACGGGAATATTTGTCGAAGTGCTGCTCGATGCTGGTGCGGTGAAATTCACCGCCGAACTTGAGGTCGTGGCTTCTGATTTTCCAGGAAAAACTGTCGATCAGTTGATTGTTGGTATCGACGCGGCTTCGCGGATCGCCCGAAGTCGCGCCGGGCTGCGCGAAGAAACCCGTGCTGCCGCTGGGCGTCGGCGCCAGAAGAATGATCGGCAGGCCCGAGGAGTTGCACGACGGCGCCCCAACGGGAACATTGCAGAGTCCGATGGAATTAGGATTAAAATTCTGGTCCTGTGGAAAAAATCCTTCGGCGAAGCGGTTCCAGCCGTAACGCAGCTCGTTCAATTTTGTCGACGAGATTACGTGCACGTAGGAGAGTGACACGAGCTGAACGCGGGTCGGCGTGACGGTATCAAAACCCGGAAGCTCGCCACCCGTGGCGTTGAGAGCGAGAGGGAATTGCTGCGTGCTGTCGCCGAAGAAATAGCGGCCGGTGACGGAATTGTTGGTGTTGAATTCATGGTCGATTTTTCCGATCACGCTGCTCAGGTTATTGAACGAGGGAGCGATCGCCGTATAGTCGGTGTTGGAACCATCGCTCGGGTTGAAGCATCCGGAATCTCCCGACGTGGCGCCGGGAATATAGTTCGCCGCGTTGTGCGGCCAAAAATTCAGGAGTGCCAGACCGATCGGGCTTACGCCTGTGCCCGCTGCCGCCGTCGCTGTCGCGGCGGCAATGTAAGCCGGTGTCGGCACGCACGCCAGAGTCACCACGCCCACGCTTTCTCTCTGGCCCTCATAGTCCATGAAGAAAAATGTCTTGTCTTTTAGGATGGGGCCGCCGAACGAGCCGCCGAATTGATTGTTGTGAAATGGCGCTTTCGGCGCCGGGGCGACATCGAAGAAATTCCGCGCGTCCAATGCGTTGTTGCGGAAATATTCAAAGAAGCTGCCGTGGAACTGGTTGGTTCCACTTCGCGTGACAATGTTGACCACTGCGCCGCCGTTGCGCCCGTATTCCGGCTCGAAATTGGAGAGCACGGCCATATCGCTCACGGCGTCGATCGGCAGGATCGCCGACGGAGTAGCGAACACGCCGCCCTGGTTGATGGCCGGATCGTTGCGGTACCCGTCGTTCATGTCCGTGCCGTCGAGAAGATAATTGTTGGACCGCCCGCGCGCGCCATTCATCGAAAATTCGCCGAACGATCCCGGCGAATCCGTAATCTGATCCGGCGAACCCGCGACGCCGGGATTCAGATAGATGAGTTTCGTGTAATCGCGTCCATTGATGGGCAAGTCCTTGACGCTTTCCTGGGTGAGTGTGCCGCCGAGCGTGTTACTGGTCGTTTCGATTACCGGCAACTCCTCTCCGGAAACCGTAATTTGTTCCTTCACAGCTCCGGGCTTCAGAGCGGTATCCACGCGCCGCTCCGCCGCCACATCCACTTTGACGCCGCTCGTGATCGAAGTTTGAAAGTCAGCCTTCTCCACCGCCACGTCGTAGGTCCCAATCGGCAACTCGGGCATGCGGTAGCTTCCGTCGGCTTGCGTTTCCGTGGTTCGGACGAGACCCGTGTCCACATTGCGTATGGTGATCTTGGCGCCGGGGACGACGGCCCCTGTCGTGTCAGTGACTGTTCCCAGAATTGTGCCGCGAAAAGTTTGTGCGTGGCCGGATATAGCCGTGAAGATAACAAGCAATCCTGCCAACAATGCCTGCGCGAAAGCAAAACCGCACCCGCGGGATTTTTTCATGTGTTTCTCCTCCCTAGGCTTATACTTCTTTGGCGCAACACTTCCCTCATTCAAAGAATTAGCGGCACGTATCGAGCGATTGAATGGCAATCGAATGGCATTCCACCCCGCATTACAGATGCGTGGGATTCTACACCCACTTGCATTTCATGGCACCAGTGGGGCATAGCATCGAGCCGGACTGTTCGAGTTAAGGGAAAACCTGGTGGTGGGAAAGACCCAAAGCGAGCCACTCTGCGCTGGAAAAAGATTTTCGGGGAATGCTTTTTAGATCTTTAGAATTGCAGAAGTAGCGCGCCGGCAGCCAGCTGCCCCGGTTGTATTCCCACGATGTAGACCTGCGTGGGACTTAGGACATAAGCGGCATAATTCATGGAATTGAGAGTGAGGGTTGCGCGTCCATTCGTTGCCGGAGCGGAGTAGGAGCCTGTCACGGCTTGCCCGGAGACAAGTGTCCCGGCGGTGTTGATATCGATATTTCCTGACGTGACCACGCCTGCGCCGTTGGCGCCGATCTGGCCTGTCGAGACTTGCAGGGACGATCCGAGAGTGCCGCTGGTCTCAATGGCATAGTTGCCCTGGATGGAAGCGAGCGTGAACGCCACGCTTTGTTGCTGAGCGAAGTTACCGTCGCTGGTGAAACCCGCGTCGGTTTCCTGGATCACAGCGCTGCCGAGGGCTCCCAAATAAAACACCAGGTTGTAGGTCCGGCTGGAGGTCAGAAAAGTCATGGTGCCTCGCCCGTTCGATGCCACCGTATATTTGCCCGCATCGTTGGGGCATGCCGGATCTGACGAAGGCAAAGCCGAAAAGGCGAGGTCCGGCGTTGCCGTGCCGTTGATATTTTCGTCCAAAACTCCGGTATTGGCGGTGAAACACCCGGCACCATTTGCGGAGAAGCTGCCTGCTGTGGCCACCGGGCCCCCGGGAGCCGATCCGGCCAGCAGAAAAGCGTAATTGCCGCTGAGAGCCGTGGCATTAAACGTGACATTGGGAGCCTGCTGGGAAGTGAATCCGGCTACTTGCTTCACGGGGTCAGTGCCCACAAATTTCGCCCCGCCGCGGGAGACGACATAGAAGGTGAGCGCAAAAGAGGGCCCGGCAGCGCAGGTGGCGGCATTAATTGTATTGAGCGTCAAAGTGCCGCGCCCATTTGAGGCCACCGTATAACTGGACAGAGGAGGTAACGGCGGCGCAGCTGGAGTGCAGGTGGTCTCGTTTCCAAAAATTTCAAACGAACTCAGCGTGCCGCCATCGTTGATGTCCATGGAACCCGTCTTGATATTTCCGGCGCCATCGGCGGTGAATTCGCCGATTTGCGAAAGTGCGTTCGATCCGTCCACGCCTGCGAAATCGAAAACGTAGGTTCCGTTCAACGCCGAGAGTGGAGTGCCTTGGAACGTGGAAGCAATTTGCGCATTGGCCTGGCCCGTTGCCGTTCCCGTGGCGTCAAAACCGATGATCTGCAATTGCGCGCTGTTCACGAGAACGAAATCGAAGCTTGCGGGCGTAAGCCCGTCGTTGAATTGCATGGTGCCGCGGCCATCCACGCCCACCGTATAGGCGCCGGTTGTGGAGATCGTCGTCGCGCCCGCAGCCGTGTTGACATCTTCCTGAACGCTGTTCAGATTTCCCGCGCCATCCGCCCTAAAACTGCCGGCCCTGAAAAAATGGCCGGACGCATTGCTTCCCATCATCGAAAACGCAAATTGCCCCTGCAAGGAAGATGTCGAGTAGCCGGTAATTGTGACGGCCAAGCTCGCGGTCGAGGTTGGAGAATCTTGCGCCGAGGCAGTCACTACTACAGGTTGACTTACGGGCGGCGTGGGTGGCGGGCTATAAACGCCACTCGCATTGATTGTGCCGACTGTCGAATTTCCGCCTGGGATGGGGATCCCGCCGGCAAATCCAACCGACCAGAGAATTACATTTCCCGAGCCGCCGGTTTCCGTGGCGCTGAAATTTATCGTGTTTGCCGATCCGGACGAGACCGTCACGGGAGCGGAAGGGGAAGTAATCGCCACGACCGGCGCAGGCGTGATGGTGACCGCGGAAGTGGCGGAGACAAGCTGATCTTCAAACGAAGTGGCCGTCACATTCACGGTTGCGGGAGATGGAACCGTGACCGGAGCGTGGTAGAGACCGTTGGAATCGATTACGCCAAGCGTGCTGTTGCCGCCCGTAATATTATTTACCTTCCAAATGGTGACGGAATTGGTGCCGCCCGTGATGGAGACCAGAAATTGCTGGGCGGTTACGACGTTTACGGAGACCGTGGAAGGCGAAATCGTGACGCTGATATTCGTTACCGGGTCGGTACAGGTGGACGTGGAGGTAGAAGTGGAGTTGGTCGTGGTGTTGGTCGTGCACGTTACTGCCGTGCTCGTGGCGGTCGATCCGCAGGAAGCCAAAGCGAACAGGGCCGCGAGCGAAACAAGCAATAGGAGGCGATTCACCGCGCCTCTCTGTTCGCGATACGAGATTCACAAAACATGCAGTTCCGCATCAACCTTGATCCCCGAAATAATTTTGAACTGCTTTGAACTGCTTTATAACGCTTGTGTAGCGCCCGCCTTCAGGCGGGCACGCTCTTGAATTCCGATGCCCGCCTGAAGGCGGGCGCTACATGAACCAAAACCTAGAACTGATTATAGATTGTGCCGATGGCAGTGCCCGTCGTGTCTGTGTCCAGGGCGTAAAACAGTGTTGGACTCACCATGTACAGCACCAGATTCCGTGTTGAGGCCGGCGTTGTATTCAAAGGCAGCACCATCGTTCCGCGAAGTGTGCCAGCGGGAGTTGGGAGATATGTCCCGTTTGCGATGGCAACTCCGGTTTGTGACACGCCGAAGTTATTGAGATCGGCAGTGCCTGCCAAGCCTGTGCCGGTGCCGGGGCTGGTCAGCTGCCCAAGTGAATCTTCTCTCTGCCCTGACGTGCCTGCGGCATTCGTTCCGGTGAGCGTGAAGGCGTAGCTCCCGGTTAATGAGGCGTCCACGAAGGGCCCGCCCTGTGCCGGATTGAGGAAGCCACTAGCGACGACGCCGTTAGCCGCAGTCGTTTCTTGAAGCACCGCATCGGAAGTCGTGATGATGTAAAACACATACGTGTGCGCGCCAATTGCCAGCGTGCCTCGCCCGCAGGGATCGATCGTGTAGCTGCCAGCCAGCGTTCCAAGCGTCGAGGAAACCGTTCCGCCGCTATTTTCGTCAATCGAAGCGGCGCTGATGGTTCCGGCCCCGCCGCTATTCGACGCGGTGAAGCTGCCGATATCCCCAATTGCAAAGCCGGCGGAAGCTCCCGAGGTTACCATCCCCGAGGTTTCAAACACGGTAGAACCATTCACTGCGTTCAGATTCCATCCGCAGCTCAGGCTCGTTTGCTGTTTGTACGCGTCTCCGGCCAATATGGAAGAGGTTGTGGTCGACGGCGGGACCGGATCGATTTCAATAAATTTCGCCCGGCTTGCAGAAACCGGATAGACGCTGAAGGTGAGCCCGTTTAAAGTTACGGTCCCCCTGCCGTTCGACAGAATCGAGTAGGTGGTGGCGGGGATCGCTGTTTCAGCGGGCGCAAGGCCGCCAGCCTCTACATCCATCCTGCCGGGTGCAGGTGTTGTTGGGCTTACGTTGCCAGCAGTGATGCTGCCGAATCCGTTTGCTGAAAAATCCCCCACAACAGACTCTTCAGTCGCGGTAGTTGACACTCCCGAGAAGTTAAATGAGTAGACGCCGGAAAGATTCGCGTTGCCGGCGCCAGATACGGAAGGATCCTGCGAAATCATTTCCCCCGAGGAAGTCGTGGTCCCGGCAGGCGGAGTTTCAATCATCTCTACCTGGTTGGGGGAAACAATCACGATATTGAAATAGGCGGTAACCGATGCCGCCGAGCAGGGCGCGCTCGTGCCCTCGCAGAATTGCATCGTTCCGCGACCGTCTGACCCGACGGAATAAGTTCCCGTGAAGGCGCGTTGGGCGGTGACAATGTTGGGCGTGCCACCCTGATTGGTATCCTCGAGACCGCTGAGGGTCCCACCACCGGCCGTAAAACTTCCGACGCGAGCCCAAAATGCGTTCGAGGGATTCGCCAGCCTTCCACTCGTGGAGAACACGAACGGGCCACTCAAGATCTTATTCCCGAAAACCACCGAGATGGGCACGCTCATCGTTTCCGTCGCCAGAGATTTCGAGGTGGCGGTGATAGTGACCATTTGTCCCGGCGGCGGAACCATGGGCGCGGTGTAGATGCCCTGAGCCGAAATTTGCCCGATATTTGCAGTCGAGTTGGGATAGGTCGCGTTTGCAAGGGTCCAATTTACCGGAACGGTTGTGCCGGTGGAAACGGAAGCGTAAGCCGTGCAGGACAGCGAATTTCCGGAGGAAACGGTCGAAGCCTGATTCAGGGAGGGATCGTTGCAAATGATTGCAGTAATCGCTGTGGCAGCCTCGATGGTCACCGATGTGGTTGTATTCAGGCTTGCAGTCGATTGGGAAGTCGCGGTGATGGTCACGACGTTGTTTGTCGGTACCGTCGCGGGAGCCGTATAAAGGCCGCTGGTCGTATCGATCGACCCGCTGCCCGAGCCGCTGACGGACCAATTCACAAGCGTGCTGCTGGCGTTGAGCACCGTGGCCGTGCATTGCGCGGTGCCGAGTACCGTGACATCCGCCCCAGTCCCTTCGGTAGCTACACACGAAGCCGTGATGGAGGGCGTTACAGCCGTCGAACTCGCCCCGCAGGAACTTAGAATTGCCAATGCAGCAGTAAGCCCGAAAAAGAAAAAAAGACGTTCCCAACGCACCGTGTCACGCCCCAAGCGAAAATTTCGCTCCAACACTAGCAATCCCCCCCGGCCGAACGACGCTGTTTTCCGTGGAATACGCGGCACACATCATAATAATAATAATTCCGGCTAATTCCAGCGGGCCCCTGCGTGTTTTCCCGCCGCCGCTGAAACCTCGCATCCGCACACCTGCAACCAACCGGAGAGCAAGCCGTTTAAGAAGCTGGACAGAGTCTCATTCCCCGCGAAGCATAGATGCCGCCTCGCATCGTAGTGTCGCCTGCGGAAAAGCGGAATGCAACAATAGACCGGCGACCCCCGATAAAGTCAATAGAAATTTGCGGAATTATATACTTGACAAACCCACGCCACTTTGAAAGAATGACGTTGAAGCGAGGACGCCATGAACTTCAACGACATTACGAAATACACTCAGAGCGAAGATAAAGCCCGCGAATTCCTAGAAGCCGAGCGCTGGCCTAAAGGTACGATCTGCCCACATTGCGGCGTGGTGGGCGAATCTTACAAACTCAAGGCAAAGCCCGAATCCAAGCATCCCGTGCGTCCCGGTATCTGGAAATGCGGTGGATGCCGCAAACAGTTCACAGTCAAGGTTGGCACGATCTTCGAGGACAGCCATATTCCGCTAGTTACTTGGTTGAGGGCAATCCATCTGCTTTGCGCGTCCAAAAAGGGCATGAGCGCACACCAACTCCATCGGATGCTAGGTATCACCTATAAGAGCGCGTGGTTTATGGCGCATCGGATTCGTTACGCGATGGCTCAAGAGCCTTTGTCATCGAAGCTCACTGGCATAGTCGAAATTGATGAAACCTATGTTGGCGGGAAGCTCCGAACTGGCCCGCATGCTGTCCGACAAGGGCAGAGGCCGCAAGATCGTTTGGTAGGAACAGCGAACAAGGCCATTGTGGTCTCTGTTCTGCAACGCGGTGGACGTGTGCAATCTCAGCATATCGACAAAGTGACCGCGAAGAATCTCAGGCCGATCATCGACCAAATGGTTGACGAAAAAGCGCACGTCATGACCGACACGTCCGCAACCTTGAAAACGATTGGAATGACTCACAGGCTGTCTCAGGTTAACCACGACAGAAAAGAATATGCCCGCCGTGAGAATGGCGTGCTTATCACCACGAATACTGTGGAAGGATATTTCGCCAATCTAAAGCGGGGTTTGAACGGCATTTATCATCACGTCGGAAAACAGCATTTACACCGCTATTTGAGCGAATTTGATTTCCGATACAACGCGCGGAAGATCAAAGACGGTGAACGGGCATTGCTTGCAATCAAAGGAGTAGCTGGAAAGAGGTTGAAACTTCGGGACTCAAGACCAAAGTAAGAGGCAAACACAGTTGCCGCCCACCACCATGATACTAAAAGATTAAACCATTAATGCGAACCTGCGGCGAAGGGTACTGACAAAATCCACAGCCTTGTAAATGCGAGGTTGACAGGGACATTATTTGGGCCTACATTGTTCAGGAAGTCGAGGCCTTTTGGGGAACACCGCCAAGCATCCTCCCAAAAGGCCCCAGAACAGAGGTGATGATCGTGTCACGTTAAGCACCCTTAGAAGGGGTGAGGGGGGGGTCGAAAGATTCCCCCATTAACGCGACGCCATTTGTATTTATATCAGCGTTTGCACACGGAGGCAAGATATGAGTGAAGGAATTGATTATGAGGCACTCCTAGCCGCTATGGAAGAGGAGCGAGCAAACTTGGATAAGATGATCGCTTGGGTTAAGTGGAAGATTCCCAAGGGCGATACAAATGGATCGGCAAAGATCGAACAGATGATAGCTCAGCGGTCCACCGAGCCAATCAGGTTTCCGCGATTGAAGCAGGATACATTCTTTAAGATGTCCTTTCCTCAAGCAATCAAGGAATGCCTGAACCTCATGAAGAGACCGTTGAGCGCACGCGATATTACGAATGCGCTCCAAGAAGGAGGCCTAACCCACAAAGCCAAAGATTTGTATCAAACAGTTTTCCCTACCCTGCAAAGAATGAAGGAAAAAGGTGAAGTGGATAAACTAGCGAATGGAGAGTGGGGTCTTGCTGAATGGTATGAACGGAAGAGTAGCCAGCCCCAAGCAGAAGAGGATAAATGAGCGACAAAGAGCAATCGTACGAAACTAAGCTTTTGAGGTTGGTCGCCGCCGAGACTTTCTTTTTATGCTCGATGACCGCTTCACGCGAGATGTATGCAAAGAGCTACTTTTCACTTGGCGTGGCTGAGAAACAAGCGGTTGACCAGGCGGTATTGATCCAAATAGGCGGAAATTTCCAAGCGCTAACTCTCGCATGGTTTGGAGAGCAGCCTGAAGCCCCGAAAGCTGGGTTTCATTCTGCTGAGACTGGAAAAGAGACTTAGAGCTGATCATCACTCGGTATGATGCCACAAGGAGACTTGTGGTTATGGAATATTTTCAGATTCGGTGTTTAAAATGATTGTGATAGACTGCCCTCTATGCAACGTGAAAAGAAACCACGTCTCTCTCTTGCCCCGCTGAAGTTCAAGGAAGCCGTTTCCGACTTACTGAAGATCAAGCCTGAAGCAAAGCAAGAGACGAAGCCTAAACCGAAGCGGAAGTCGAAGTAAAAACCTCATTCCCGCAAATATTAGAGAATTAGCTTGGGTTTGTCAAAGGGATAATTCCGGAAATTTGCACTTCCCCGAATTCATTCCGCTGAGGAGCATAACCGCCACGAGCACCCGAAAGGAAAGCGATTCTATAAGGCGCCGAGAGAGGTGAATATTTCCAGACGCGGATGCCCGCGGGCCCAAATAGATAATTTCGCCCCGCTTTGCGCCGCCGCATTCACTGAATTTTTGCAATTCTGTAACCCTCCGGCAACAGCCAGGTTCCAGAGTACGGGCGGTCGCGCCTGCGCTCTCCGTCCTCAGAGTGGCGGCAAATTCAGCTACCCGAAAGAGAAAGGTGACTCACATGTTTAAAAAAGCCGCAGCCCTGGGGCTGGCATTTTCCTTGTTGGCGGCCCCAATGTTTGCCAATCAGGGCGATGTACCCAAGGGTGTACCTCACCTGGACCACGTTTTCGTGATCATGATGGAGAATCACGGCTACCAGCAGGTTATCGATAATCCGAACGAGCCGTACTTGAATGGCCTGATCGCGAGCAAGCAAGTCAATCTCGCGACGAACTATTTTGCCTTGGGGCATCCCAGCTTGACCAATTACCTGGAAATCGTGGGCGGATCGAATTTCGGCATCCGCAGCGACAATCCTCCCGACTGGCATGACAAGAACTGCACGCCCAATCTGGCGACCGGAATTGTGAACGCCGATGATGGCGCGGCCCCGGCACCGGCGCCCGTCCCATTTGAAAGCGGAAATGTGTGCCCGATCTCCGGATCAGGCGAAGACGCCGTGACGCCAGCCGTCGACAACTGGAACGAAGTAACGCTGCCGACGTTTCCATACCTTGCCGATATCGACGGCGTGAAATCGGTGCTGGCGGCGGCCACCAAAGGCCAGACCATCGGCGATCAACTCGCACATGCCGGCCTGACCTGGAAGAGTTACCAGGAAGACCTGCCGATTGCCGGCGCCGACCTCGTCAACTACAGCAACGGCACGGCGAGCAACCTGACGGACTTTTCTTTGCTCGCGCCGCTGACTTCCGGCAGCGTCGTGCAGGCATACGCCGTGAAGCACAACCCGTTTGCATATTTCAAGAGCGTGCAAGAGGGAACGGAGTGGAACAACAGTCTGAATAACATCGTCGGGTTCGATGGCTCGGGTGGCTTATATGCCGACCTGGCCACGGGCGATGTCCCTTCACTGGCGTTCATCACGCCGAGTCAATGCGATGACCAGCATGGGCGGGGCAATGGCGACGCGTTCTGCGGGTTCGACCCCGGAATAGGCACGGCCGGACTCACGAACGGCACGCAGGTCGGGTTAAATCCCGGCTTGATTCTGCAAGGCGACACGACGATCGAGCGCCTGGTCAATGCCATCGAACGCTCGCCCGTATGGCATGACGGACGCACGGCCATCGTGATCGTGTGGGACGAGAACGACTACAGCGGAATCAGCACAACGCCAAGCGGCCTGTTTCCCCCGCAGAATCAGAACAAAGTCGTTCTCACCGTCGAGACCAACAACGGCGCGCACGAAGGCGTTCAGAGCGGCGTTTATTACAACAGTTTTTCGCTGCTGAAATCTCTCGAAGCGGGATTCGGGCTTCCTTGCTTGAATCACGCCTGCGATAACAGCGTCAATGTGATGAGCGATCTGTTCGGCCACGGTCACTAGGAAGCTGGCGGCAGCAGGGGCACGACTTGTCGTGCCTCTGCTGTCGGGATCAGAACTCAACCATTCTCCTTGGGATCCAGCATTTACATGTTGGCAATCTCAACATCCTCGATTTCACCTCGTTGACTCAGTGGACCAGCGGACGTACGATGAGCGAAAGTGCCGTGCAGTTGACGGATTCGTGGGAGGTGATGTAATGCGACTGGGCATCTTTTCGGTTTCTCTCGCCGCTGCGCTCGTTCTGACGATTCAAGTCTCCGCAAAGCAACAGACGCTTGTGCCGATTCCCGCGAAGATTATGGGAGCTAAAACAATCTTCGTTGAAAATCAAAGCGGCTATGATCGTGCACGCGATGAATTTGCGGACGAATTGGGAAAGTGGAATCGCCTACATATCGTCTATGACAAGACAGGTGCTGACTTGGTGGTGGTTCTGACTGCTCTTGACGCGCGGCGAAGTACATCGATTGCTTTTTTCGATCCGACGACGGGCGACAAAATCTGGGCTAACTCGATGACGTGGAGCGATCGAGGAGCTGTCCGGGATTTGCTGGGTGATTTGAAGCAGAGAATCGAAAAGCAAGAGCAAGTAGGTCGGTAGTGTCCACCATAAATTAATTGTAACTCCGGCGAAGCCCTTCCTATGAGCGGACCCAATGCTCCACGCAGGCTTTTGCCTATAATTTCAAACTGACCTGTTATCCACGCTTCCGTTTAGCTTTATTGTCAACCAAGGCTGCTGCCGCGATTCTCGGGACGTGAATAATTGAAAGGTTATGCGAAATCTTAATGCAGTCCTGATTGGGTTCTGCCCCGCAGAGAGGACAGAGAAGACTGAGCGGGCTTGTCGGAAGCGTGTCTGGGATTGAGACTTTTATTTTTGCCATACCCACAGCATCGCATGTCGAGGAGATGATAGCTATGGCCAGAACCTATGTGAATTCGAACAGACTCACTCCACATTGACACCAGTTTGCTTTCCCCGTAGAATGCGTTGTACGCCAACATCTTTGTGGAGGATTAAACCCAGTTTCGACCACCGTTTTTTCAGCGGCCGGAACTGAGCGGATGGGGCCGAAGTATATATTTGTTACCGGTGGTGTTGTATCCTCCCTGGGCAAGGGTGTTGCAGCGGCGTCGATTGGGTGTCTGCTGGAAAGCCGCGGTCTCCGAGTTACCCTCCAGAAATGCGATCCTTACTTGAACGTGGATCCGGGCACGATGAGCCCGTATCAGCACGGCGAAGTGTATGTCACCGACGACGGCGCCGAAACCGATCTTGATCTCGGGCACTACGAGCGCTTCACGCACGCCAAACTCACGCGCGAAAATAATTGGACCACCGGCAGGATCTACGAGTCCATCCTCACCAAGGAGCGGCGCGGGGATTACCTCGGCAAAACCGTGCAGGTCATTCCGCACGTCACCGACGAGATCAAAGCCGCGTTCCGCAAAGTTGCCGTCGATACCGACGTCGTGATCATTGAAATCGGCGGGACGGTCGGAGACATCGAATCGCTGCCGTTTCTCGAAGCGGTCCGGCAAATGCGGCTGGAACTTGGTCCCGAAAATTTCGTTCACGTGCACGTGACGCTCGTCCCGTTCATACCCACGGCCGGCGAATTGAAAACCAAGCCGACGCAGCATTCCGTGAAGGAATTGC
>PMOP01000529.1 GCA_003161495.1 Acidobacteriota bacterium
AAAATCATGACGGTATTCGATGACGGCAACACCCGTTACAAAAGTTGCGGGAACACAGGAGACAGCCGGGGAATGGTATTGTTCATGGGAGAGGCGAGCCGTTCGATCTACATTGAAACCCTTGCCGATCTTGGCGGTTATTCATTCGCTGTAGGCAGTTCGCAGTTGCTGATCAACGGCTCCAGTCAGACCGCGAGCTTTGATAACGGGCTGCAAGGCAATCCAGCCCCCTTTTCGCAGTCTACCGAGGTAAACCTCGCGGGCAATATCGTTTATCAATTGCAGGCGAACGAATGGTCTTACCGTACGTATCGAATGCAAGACCTGTATACGCCGACCATCCCGTAAAGATGTTTTTGGGATTGGAATATTTTGAACGGGACCGTTGTGCTCTCCGGCGAGTCGCAGCTGATTCTCGCGTCGCACATTATAAAACGAGCGATCCACGAATAGATTCACAAGGATTCAGAGGAATAAAGCTAAAGCCCGAGAGCGTGGCAGGAAAAGTAGCCCGAAGTTCATACAAAAACTGAGCCAACCGATCCGGCAATTATCGGGGAGTTTTATGTTCAAATCATTTTGTCTTGCTGTCGCGGCCCTCATCGTATTGGGTCTATCGCCTCGGGCCGCGCAATCGGCGGTTTCCGTCACGCTGACTCCAAGTGTGCCCAGCCCGCAGATGCTTGGCACCAGTGTCGTCTGGACCGCCACGGTAGTGAATCCTGTCGCGGGCCATACGTACGATTATCAATTCGTTGTGGCGTTGCAACAGAACATTCAGATTGTCCAGGATTCCAGCCCCACCAATACATTCACCTGGGTACCGCATACAGTGGAAGGAACATACATCATCGCGGTTAAACTGCGCGATACCACCTCGCCGACCCGCATTGCCTATCCTTACGTCGGCGCCGTTTACCAGTTGATGCCGTGGGTCACCGCTGCGGGGGGATCGGCGGTAAACGCGACGTCGCATCCATTGGTAGCGTTGTTTAGCGGACCGCCTTGCACAGCCGGCCACTTCCTGCTGGTTCGCTTCCGTAAGGCCGGCGCCACTGCGTCGAGCACCACCCAATCTGTTCCTTGCTCGACTTCCAGTGCCAACTTTTACGTGGCGGGAATGCTACCCAGTTCTCAATATCTGATGCATTGGGAGGAATACGGCCCAAGTTTCGCGGGCAACGTTGGTTCTGATTTGACCTTTCAGACGGGAGCCCTTCCGGCGGCGCTTCCTCCAATCAATCTGAAAGTGAATGTGCCCGCCACCGCGAATGATGCAGCTTTCCCGTTTGTTTTCTTCCAAATTTTATCCGGGACCTGGCCTGTGGCTACGGATCTATCGGGGAATCTCTTGTGGTATTACCCAGGGCCGTTGTTTATCACCCGCATCGAGCCAGGCGGGAATTTCTTTTCCATGACGAACACGGCTCTCACCGAATACGATCTCGCGGGTAACCAAACCGTTTCAACAAATGCCAGCATCCTCAATGAACAACTGACGGCTCAGGGTTATCCCACGATGGCCTCATTTAACGTTCACGAAACCCGGCGATTGCCCGACGGGAGAATCCTTGTCCTCGGCTCGCGCGATGTCGTCTCAACTTCGGCGCAGGGAGGGACTCCCAACGCTCCTGTCGATATTATCGGCGACATGGTCCTGGTTTTGGATCACAACATGCAACTTCTGTGGGCCTGGGATTCGTTTGCCCATCAGGACATCACTCGTGCGGCTACGCTAGGTGATATTTGCCTGGCCAACTCCGGAGGATGCTCGCCGTTCAATCCGAATTTTACGCAGGCCAACGATTGGTTGCACACAAATTTCGCTCAAGTCACGGCGGATGGGAATATCGTCCTCTCGGAGCGTAGCCAGGATTGGGTAATAAAAATTAATTACGCGAACGGCACGGGAGACGGCAGCCTCCTTTGGCGGATGGGGGCCTATGGCGATTTCACGATATTGAATCCGCCTGCCACGGCATGCGGCGATCCCAACATTTTTCCTTGGTTTACACACCAGCACGACGCGGCAACTCAATTTGAAACCAACGGCACGACCGGCGGCTTGAAAATCATGACGGTCTTCGATGACGGCAACACCCGTTACGCAAGTTGCGGGAACACGGGAGACAGCCGCGGAATGGTGTTGTTCGTGGGAGAGGGGAGCCGTTCGATCTACATTGAAACCCTTGCAGATCTTGGCGGGTATTCCTTTGCCGTGGGCGCCTCGCAGATGCTAATCACTGGCACCAGTCAGACCGCGAGCTTTGACAACGGGCTGGAAGGTAATCCGGCCCCATTTTCACAGGCTACCGAGGTAGACCTCAAAGGCAACATCATTTATCAATTGCAGGCGGATAAATGGTCTTATCGGACCTATCGAATGCAGGACCTGTATACGCCAACGATTCCGTAAAGCTGATTTATGGGATTTGAATTTCTTGAACGCGGTGGTTTAGGCGAGTGGTAGTCAGGAAATCCTGCAGGGGAATGTAACGCTTAACTGCTTCGGCGTGGTCGTGAGAGTGGCCACGCCGCAACACTGTTGCAATGCCCGCTTCGTTACCATTTCACGGCTGAGCAGTGAACCCATCGGCCTGCGCTGCGGTCTTCAGCGCCGGCCATGCCAGCTTGTCCGTTCCATCGGAGTTTCTCAACCCAAGACTGCAGAAGAACAGAACAAAATTTGGATTCGCCTGTTGGAATTGGGCCGCGATCTGCGCGCAATTTGCCGGCGTATCATCATGCAGGAGAAAAAAGCTGAGATACTCAATCTTGTTACCCGCCTTCATCCACTCTGAAAATACGTTATTCACGAATTGAGCCTGCATTTGCTCGGAACTTCCCAGCGCCGTCGAAGTAGGATAACCGACCTCCTGCAGCAAGATGGGTTTGCCTTGTGACACGGCCAGAATCTTGGCGAAATCGGCCGTCACCACGGAAGGATCGCGCGGAGTGAAATCCGCGTTGAGAGGATAGTAGTTCATCATAAACATATCGCTGACGGAATTTAGGGCTGCAATTAGCGGACCGTTTGTTGCGTCGGTTGCCCCGCCGAAGGTGGATGTCACGCCGACTCTGATGGAAGGGAACTGGGAGTGTATGAGCGCCGAGGCTTCTCCATAGAAAGTCGCATAAGCTTGCCATTGCGTAGGGTTAGCACCGAGATAAACATCGACTTCATTGCCGATAGTAATGGAATCAATTTTCGTTCCGTACTGATTCAGCAATGCCGTCAGCATGTTCGTAAAACGAGGCAACATTTGTTGCGGATCATCAAAAGGTGTCGTCACCAGGTCTGACGGAACCTCCCGCACTGTCGTGTTGATGACGTCCAGCGCGACATGAATCCGGAAAGGTCCTTCATTTTCATCTGTAATAATTTTATTGGCCGTCGTGAAATCGTAAACTCCGGGAGAAGGCTCCAGTTCCGGCCAGTGCAGGTCCACGCCCTGGCCGCGACCTCCCGCGGCGAGCACCAAGTCCAGCGCAGCCGCAGGCGTCATGCCCTGCGCCGGCGCCGCAGCCACAGCGAGCACTTGCTGCCTCACAGCGACGCTTGCAGAGGCCTGCTTGGTGCTATCTGCTTGACTCGCGGCGGTAACAGACACCGAACCGGGGGAAATGACAGAAGGCGCTGCGTACAGACCCGAATTGGAGATCGTCCCAACCGTGGAATTCCCGCCGGGCACGCCATTTACCGACCAAGTTACCGCGGTATTGGAACTGCTCGTAACCGTACTGGAAAATTGCTGGGTTGCGCCAAGGGCAAGAGACGCGGAAGTCGGGCTGACCGTCACCGCCAAAACGGAGTTGATGGATGCCGTTCCGCTGCACCCGCACGCCATCAGGGCAAGAATAATGGCAAAAAACGATTCAAAGAAGACCAAACGAGAACGGCACAAATGATGGGCAATCGAATTTCTCAAAAAAACACCCTCGATATGGGCAATTATAGCACGGACTTGGATCCGGGAAGGTGGCCCTGGCGCGATGATATCATAAATGGAATCAATGCTTTAGAAATGTCAGGTGTGTCGGGGGGGCTGGGTGGCGAAGAGGTGTTCCCATATCAGTGGAGGGATTCCGGCAGACGGGCCTCGCTGAAAGCAGGTGGCGGCAAGCACGTCGCCGTGGAGATTCTTTTAATGAAGGTGCAACTGAACGAGCCGAAGCTTTTCTGCGACGTGAGCCTCCCAATTGTGCTCGCGCGCGCACGCCTGCCTGCGCAAAACGAGGCCAGGATCTTTTTCCTTCAGGGCGAGAGCTACTTGTTCGACAAATTGGTTCTCATTTTCCGCGACATACATCAGGTCGCGAAAGCCGTCCACGGCCGGTATCGCGGTGGCTACGACGGGCTTGCCTGTGGCCATGTACTCATGCAATTTCAAGGGATAGATGCTGCGCGTGGCATCATTCAGCCGGTAGGGCATCAGGCATACATCCATGGCCTTCAAATATCCCGGCAGTTCGTTCAAGGTCTTCATTCCGAGCAGGTGAATGTTGGGCAGGTCCGGCAACGTTTTTTCCACGCCGCCCAAAAGACCGCCTACGATTACTACATGGTAATTCGGATTCGCGGCCACGCGGCGCAACAGGTCCGCGTCGAAGCGTACCGGGTCCACCATACCGACAAATCCGATTCGGGGGTGCGGTATTTTTTCAAGGTCGGCGGGAATCGGAGTTTGCGGATCCGCGGCCTTGGAAAAATGCGCAATATCGGCGGCATGATTCACCACAAACGTTTTGGGGTTGAAGGGAGCCTTTTTCTCTTTCAGCGGCGCTGAACCCACGAACACGATTTCAGAGCCCCGCGACAGGGCATCATCAATTTCAGCGATGAATTTCTTTTCGCGCGGATCCGGAAAGAAGGCCGGCCAATCGTCCACGCAGTCGTAAATCACATGTTCGAAGTTCAGATCCAGGACGCTCAAGCTTTGCGCAAAGAAAGCCCACAGCCACGGCCGCTTGCTCCCAAATCTTTTCAGCAACGCGCCGATTTCGGCCCGGTACATGGGAGCATTCACCGCCGCCAGGAACGGGCTTTTGAGATGAAAAGGAAGGTAGGGAAAACCTGGCCGGTAAACGAACAACTCGGGCGAAACTTCCCGGAGATGGGGAAATGTGGAACTGCGAGGGCTCTCTGATCGACTAAAGCGATTGACGACACGGCGAAGAAGTGGCTGAAAAGGTTCGACATACACCACCCTGTTCTGTGGAGCCAGGCGCGACATCACCTGCTGCACCGGCGTCCAGTGGGCGTCCCAGCCTTGCGTGGCCAGGCAAAGAATCGTTTCGCCGGAAAGAGAGATTGGAAGGGAGCTCATGCATGCGCCAATTGTGTATACGCCGCCAGGGTTTGTTCCGCGGCCCCGCGCCACGTGAATTCCTTCGCGCGGACGAACCCTCGCGCGCGCAGCGATTCGCGCAGAACAGGGTCGGTATATACCCGCTGCATTGCCGATCCAATATCGTCAATCGAATAAGGATTCACGTGCAGAGCCGCGTCTCCCGTAACCTCCGGAAGAGCGTCCACATTGGACGTGATAACGGGAGCGCCGCAGGCTAAGGCCTCGAGGACCGGCATCCCAAAGCCTTCTGACAACGAAGGGAAAACGAACATGGACGCGCCACTGTAAAGAACCGGCAAGTCCTCGTTTTTGGCGTAGCCTATTTCAACAACATGGGGCCTCAGCTTCAGCCGGTCAATCGTTTCGGCGATGTCGGACGAAGTCCAGGTCTTTTTTCCCACCAGCACCAACTTCATATTGGAATCGACTTCGTGACGAAAGCGATGAAAGGTCTCCAGGATTCGAACAACGTTTTTGCACGCCTGCAGTTTGCCCACGTACAGAACGTACGGCCCATCAATCCCATAGTTCTGCACCAGCGTACGGCGAACAATTTCGGGAGCCACCGGACGGAAGTGCTCGCCGACGGCGTTGTGCACCACACGGAGGCGGTCCTGCGAAATGTTGAACTTTTCAGCCAGCAGATTCTTGACCGCTTGGGAGACGCACAACATAACTTTTGCATTTTGCAAGCCCGTGCGGATCAGGCGATTCAACCGCCAGCGCACCACTTTTGGATAGAATTCCGGGTGCGCGAACATATCGAATCCGTGAACGGTAAAAAGATATTCTCTGGGGCAGTACGGCGGCGGGACGAACGTGGCGTGGAGAATATCGACGCCGCTGCGCATCATAGCGAGCGGAAGGCCAAAGGGGATGCTGATCCAGCGAAAATTGGGGTGCAGGACGTGATACGTAACATTGTCCTGAACGATACCGAAAGATTGCGCCGCATGATCCTGTAAACAAAAAAGGTGGTATTCGTTTTTCTTGTCGATCTCCGCAAGCGACCGGACGAGGCCGTGTTCATAGGTTTCCGGGCCTCCGGCCTCTCTTCCGGCCATGACTACAAAGATTCCGATTCGCATAGGCCCATCATGTCGCAATACGTTCGCTGCACCCGCCGCACGGCCGTGTCGAGCGAGTAATCATTCTCCATAAAGTGACGCGCCGCCAACCCCAGCCGCAAGCGCTCCTGCGGATTGTGGATGAGACGCAAAACCGCTTGCGCAAAGCCCTCTTCATCACCGGGCTGCACCAGGACGCCGCTCGCTCCGTGGTTGAGAATTTCCGGTATGCCGCCAACGGCGGAAGCTACAACCGGGAGCCCGGCGGCCATGCCCTCACACACGGCCAGGGGCACGCCTTCAATGTGCGACGGATGCACCTGGATATCCAACAGCTTGATCTGTATGGGAAGGTCCTCCACGAAACCCAGAAAGCGCACGTTGTCGTCCAGGCCCATGCTGGAGCACAGCGAGCGTATGGACGGTTCCAGCGGTCCAACTCCGCTGATCCATAGCCGCGTCTTCGGATGCTCCGAAAGAATTGTTTTGAAGCACCTCAGCAAAGAATCGTGCGCTTTTTCCGGATAGAACCGCGCCACATTTCCCAGTAAAATTTCGTCATCGGCGACGCCCAATTCGCGGCGTCGCCTCAGTCTTTCGGTTTCGTTCATCGCCACGCGGCGCGTCTCGAAACCGCAAATCAAGGTATCCACTCCGCCTGGGAAACTCCCTAATTTTCCGCCCTTTCGCTGTGTATCTTCGCAATGCGCGGTGACTCGATCGAACCAGCGCAGGACAATTTTGTCGATCACCTGGATCATGTTCCGCTTCCAGTCGTAATCGGCCCACACATATACGGTGGCAATTGTTTTGGCCGGTTTCAGCCGCGAGGCAATAGCGCCCACACAATCGGCATAACAATTGTGGGTGTGCAAGATGTCTACATCATGCTCCCGCATCAGTTTCGCCAGTCGGCGGGATGATTTAACAAGGGGCTTCCCACGATGCCACGGTATTTTTTCAACTTGCAGGCCGGCCCGCGTGGCGGCCTTGACGAATGGCCCCTCGGTTTCTCCGGGGTTTGCAAAACATACCAGCGATACATCAAACCTTGCGCGGTCGATCTTGCGAAGCCAGTTGATTACCGCCGTCTCGATGCCGCCATAGGCCATCGAGTGGATGAGGTGCATCACCGAGATTCGCTTGGGAGCGACCCGTGGGAATTGATTCTCTGGAGAAGAGCTGTAGGAATTCAGGCAGGATGCCATTGTGTGTTTGCCGGATTAGTGTGCGGTGCGAGAAGAGTCTTGCGGCTCACCTTCTAGCGGAGTCGGAGCCGTCATTCCCTGGCGCCGCTTTAGCTCGCTTCGCAGAGCACTGTCCCGAAAATTTTCGCCTTCAAGGACTCCAGCTCGTTCTTCAGATCGAGAAGTCCGGTCCGACTGTGCCGGCCGCTGGTCAGCGTGATGACCACGCCGTCCGCTCGCGAGGCAATGAGGCTGGCGTCCACAAACTGGCTGAACGGCGCGGAATTCAAGATGATGAATCGGAACCGCGGACGAAGTTGGCATTCCAGTAAATCCGAGAAATCCGTCGAAGCGAACAGGGAAGAATCCGGCCTTGAATTCCCCGCAGGCAGCACGGCCAGCGTCGGAGTAATCACGCGTATGGCGCTGGTCAGGAGCCCCGCCCCTTTGCCCAGGACATTTGTGAGTCCCGGCTGAACGTCAATGCCAAAGCGATTGTGCAGCCAAGGATTGCGAAGGTCGCCATCCACAAGCAATACCGACTGGCCATTGATTTCAGAGAGGCCCGCCGCGAGTTGCATGGCAATTTCCGCGGAAGATTCCTTTTCATTGAATCCGGCGACCAGAATGAACCGGTCATTTTCCGCGGCCAATGCCTGAAGCCTGCTCGAAAGCTTCAGCGCTTCCGGAGACGCTACCGGCTCCTGCTCAAGCAGCTCCGGAACGCCGGCGCGTGCCGCGTCGACAACCTGCGTGCTCGCGGATGCTTCGGATTCGCGTTCTAAACCGCTGCCGGTGGTGATACGCAATCGAAATGTGGACATAAGTTGCCTTCCTTGTGCGGATATTTTAGGAAATCGTCACTAGGTTATTTTCCGGCGCCGCTTTCAGTTTTTTACTGGGATGCCGTTCAAAAATGTCACAGCCGTCGCACACCGTGGTGCGGCGGTTAGGGATAATTGTGGATGAATACAGGGAGCGGGCCGACTGGTATTTCTCGTTGTTCCAGATTTTCATCGGGTCAAATGAATCAACATTCAGGTCGGCGAAATCACGATTCTTGCGGTACACGATGCAGCACGGTGAAACGCCGCCATCGGGATTTACCACCACGGAACGATACAGATAAAAGCATGGCCCCGGCTTTCCTGCCTGTCCGAATTGCTGCTCTTCATGATTGCTCTTCACCCTTCCTTCTACCGTCGCGGGAAACCATTTGTCCGCCACTTCCTTGCGGTTTTGAAATTCATAGGGCATCCCCACAGGGATGAAGCGCATTAGATCCACTCCAATTTTTTTGGAGAGAACCTCGGCCTCGCCGATTTGGTGTTCGTTTTGCTTCATGACGATGAACTGCCACTCCACCACCGGCGTCTTTTTCTTTCGCAGGTTGCGGCGGCGAATCAGTTCGGATAGGTTATTCACCACGACCTCGTAATTTCCACCGATCCGATATTCCTTATAGGACTCCTGGCTGGTTCCATCGAGCGAGACAATCAAGTACTCGAGCCCGGAGTCGATGATGTTGTCCAAGTCGCGCGAGTCAAGTTTTACGAAATTGGAACTGAGGTTGGTTCCTACATTGTGTTTCTGCGCGTAATCGATCATCGAATAGACTTGCTTGTTCAACAGGGATTCGCCCCAATTGTGCATGTAAGCCTCGAACAAGTAAGGCGAGAACGCATCGAAGTATTTCTTGAAATGGGCAAACGACAGCATGGCTTGGGGCCTGCCCAGATCGTTGAGTCCCGTCGGGCACAGGGGGCAGCTCAAATTGCAATAGTTGCAGGGATCGATAATCATCAGGTACGGATGGGCTTTGAGTTCCACGCGCGCCGCCTTCCGTTCCAGCTCCAGCCTGGCGAGGTTCGCCCACTTGCGCGGGGTTCCGTGTTGAAGAACGGAAGTGAGATGGCGCTTATTGCGCGTGTACTGTGGAACTTTCTTGAGAAAACTCTCTGCTAAGGACATGGAATGATCTCTCCTTACAACTAATCGGCGGAAGCGCCCGCTGCACGTGCGCTCAAATGCAGCGAGCGGCCTCGGGACTGGAGTAAATATTGGATAGTTCTGGTCAACCCTTCCCGCAGCGAAACGTGAGGTTGCCAGCTAAGCATTTCTCGGCATTCGTGATTATCACAGTAGCTTCTTTTCGTCTCGGTGGGCCGAGTGCGGCAGGGAGCCTCGACGACGCGGAGGTCGGCGTCCATAATTTCCAAGAGCAATTCCGCGAGCTGAAGGACGCTGCGCTCGTTGCCGCCGCCGATGTTCACGACACGCCTGGAGAGCTTGGAACCGAGCCCGGCCGCCGACACAAAGGCGTTCATGGCATCATCCACATAGAGCGGATCGCGAGTCTGTGAGCCACCATCCAGGACCACCTCGCGTTTTCCATCCAGCACGCAATCGACCACGAACGAAATGAGGTTGAAGGATTGTCGCGGCCCGTAAATCATTGTCGGCCGAATCGATACAGTGCTCAGATTGTGGACGCGGGAATATAGGTCGCACAATTGCCAGCCTGCAGATTTCGCAATGGCATAGGAACTAATGGGTTGCGCAGGCATTGCCTCAAGATAAGGGACGTCACAATTCCCATAAACCTTGCAGGAATCCCCGTAGACAAAAAGTTCCCCGGAGACGAGGCGGAAGGCTTCCAGAGCGTTCAACGTCATTAACGTGTTGGCCTGGATGCATTTCTGCGCATGGCTGAACGTCTCGCCGCCATCGGGATGCGCCGCAAAATGAAACACAATTTCAGGGTCGAATGCCGCCATCATGCGCGCGGTCACCTGCGCGTCCGAAAGGTCGCACTGCAAAAATTCAAATCCCTCGCCGGCACTTTCAGAAAGCCGGCCCATCGTGCGGGAGAGTGCGCCCACGACGGCGTGCTCCGAAACCAGGCGACGGACGAGCGCTGATCCCAGGAAACCGCTCGCGCCGGTCACCAGGATTCGCCTCCCGTTGAGGGAATTAAGCTCGTTAAGAATCAAAATGCACCGCGGTCTCTCAGAATCAGTCGGGCAGTTGTCCACAAGATTTTCAAATCGAGCAGATGGGATCTGGTGCGAGCATATTCGACGTCATATTTCGCAGTCTCGTAAAAAGTAAGACGCCCGCGACCGGAAATTTGCGCCAGTCCGGTGACACCCTGGCGCACCATGAATTTCTCCAGCATCTCGCCTCTGTAATAAGGCAACAAATCAGGAATTTCCGGCCTCGGACCCACCAAGGCCATGTCGCCCTTGAGGACATTCCAAAAATTAGGGAGCTCATCGATGGAAAGGCGGCGCAGCCATCGTCCCTGAGGGGTAATCCTCGGGTCGTCCTCGCCCTTGATTTTGTATGTTTCCAGCTCGGCATCGGAGTACTTATAAGCGTACAGGTCAGGGTAGCGTTGCTTGGCATCGTGATAGAACGTGCGGAATTTCACAAATTTGAAAGGCTTGAAGTTCGCTCCGAGCCTGGTTTGAAAGAACAGCACGGGCCCGGGTGTGCCGAGGCGAATAATCAGCGCTTCAACCAGCATGATGGGAGAAGCGAGTATTAAAACCCCGAGAGAAACCGCAATCTCAATGCACCGCAGCCAGAAAGGGACGGAGACTGGTTTGACCTTCGCCGAGATCCGCGGCGAAGCTTCGGTGTACCCTACCTTCGGTGCGACGTTTTCCAAAAACTGTTTGTTCTCTGCGCCCGCGCTCATGGTTGTGGTGCTCCTCGAAGGATTTATTCAAAGTGGGTTATAACTCAGGCCAGCATGTTGCTCTGAAATTCACCGATGAGATCTTTCAAAGAAGAATCGAAATTGTGAACGGGCTCATATCCAAGTAACCGTCGAGCCTTGCTGATATCAGCCACGGAATAGCGGAGTTCTCCCGGAACCGCATCGACATACTGAGGCGCGACTGCAGGACCCGTGATTTTGTTCAAGCTCTTCAGGACATCGTTTACAGTGCGCGGCGCTCCCGAACCGATGTTGAATGTCTCGCCGCTGACGTTGGCGTCCATGGCGCCGACAAAAGCAGCAGCCACATCCTGCACGTGCACGAAATCGCGGCACTGCTCGCCATCGCCGAAAATCGTGGGTCGTTCCTCGTTCAACAGTTTGTTGATAAAAATTGTGATCACTCCCACGTAAGGGCTCAAAGCCTGCCGAGGCCCATACGTGTTGAATAGCCGCAGAACCGCGCTCTGCATTCCGGCCTCGGCGCACATCAGGTGGGTCAAGCGTTCCGCGGCAAGCTTGGAAACTCCGTAAGGCGAAATGGGAGCCGTATCGAGAGTCTCCGGAAAAGGAACCTGATCGAGCGCCTCGCCGTAAACCGCCATCGAGGAAGCGGTGATCACTTTGCGCACGGATCCCGTGCTGCGAGCGGCGCGCAATACGCTGGCGGTGCCTGCCACGTTGGTCATCGTATCTTGCATTGCAAATTCAAACGATGAGCGTATGGCGACGCGAGCGGCCAGGTGAAAAACCACGTCGCAGCCGGACAGGATATCGGCCACGAATTCCGGATCCAGAATGTCTCCAACTACGATGGGGACGCCCGAAGGAACATTTTCTCTTCTGCCCACGCTCAGGTTGTCGAGCAC
>PMOP01000219.1:0-4968 GCA_003161495.1 Acidobacteriota bacterium
ATTTTGAAGCGTTCCACGTAGGACACAGCGCGCGTGCCCACTTCCTGCAGCGTGCCTCCCCAGTCGAAGGATTCCGCCAGCATTCCCGTGGGCATATCGCCATCGGGAGGGCGCGGCGCGGGAAGTTGCAGGTCGGCGGCTTCGATGGTTTCCGAATCGGTAAGGATGGCGGCGCGTTCGATGGTGTTCTGAAGTTCGCGGACGTTCCCGGGCCAGAAATAGCCGCGCATGGCGTTTCGCGCGCTGGGGGCAAACTTCAGGTTCGGCTTGCGGAATTCGCGCTGGAAACGCTCCAGAAAATAATCCGCGAGCAGGACAACGTCGTCGCCGCGTTCGCTGAGTGCGGGGATCGTAATGGGGACGGCGGCGATGCGAAAATACAAATCCTCGCGGAACGTTTTCGACGCGACGGCTTCGGTAAGGTTTTTGTTGGTGGCGGCGAGAATGCGCACGTCGATGTCGACGAGTTGCGTTCCGCCGACGCGCTCGAAGCTGCGCTCCTCAAGCACGCGCAAAAGTTTTGCCTGCGTGCTGAGCGGAAGCTCGGCGATTTCGTCAAGAAAAATAGTTCCGCGGTTGGCCAGTTCCATCTTGCCGACCTTGCGCGAACCAGCCCCCGTGTACGCGCCGCGCTCATGGCCGAACAACTCGTTTTCGACAAGGCCTTCGGGAATCGCGGCGCAGTTCAGGGCGACAAAGGCGTGTTGCCGGCGCGGCGAAAGATGATGGATGGCCCGCGCGAATAATTCCTTGCCCGTGCCGCTTTGTCCCAGCAACAACACCGTGGAATCCGTGGCGGCGACGCGTTGCACTTGATGCGTGGCGTCCTGCATGCTCTTGTGTTCGCCGACGATGCGCGGGAAGCCGTAGCGTTCCGCGTATTCCTCGCGGAGCAGAAGATTCTCACGCAAAAGTTCCTGCTGCTGGGAAGCGCGCTCGACCAGCAGATTCAGATGTTCCAGGTCCACGGGCTTCTGGATGAAATCGTAAGCGCCTTCCTTCATCGCCGTCACGGCTTCTTCGACCGAGCCGTAGGCGGTGATCAGGATGACGGGAATCGTGGGATCGGCTTGCTTGGTTTCGCGGAGAACATCGAGTCCGGAACAGCCGGGAAGTTTCAAATCCGTCAGGACCAGCATGTAGCGGCGCGCGCGAACTTTGGCTACGGCGGAGGAGCCATCCGGCGCCTCGTCCACGGCGTGCCCGGCGCGCTCGAGCGCCTTCTTGAGCATGGCGCGCAGTTCCGGTTTGTCTTCGACAAGAAGAAGGGGTTCCATCAATTTTCTTTTATCACGATTTCAAGCCGCGAAGTGACCGGCGATGCGGCCTTGTGCGGAGTTCGCTATCGGGCAATCACTCGATGCTCGGCCTGGAAGCGCCGTGCCGGGCGGAGCCAATTACGATTGCGGCGCCGGTGCCGGCGCGGTCTGTGCCGGCGCGGTCGCCCAACCCGGATCCCCGCCCGCCTGGCGCAATTGATCCTCGAGATCGGAGATGTCTGATTTATCCTGGGCGACTTTGGCGGTCATGTCGTCGATCTTGGTCTTGGAATCGTTCAAGTCCTGGCGGGAATATTCCTGTTTCAGGGCAGCCATGGGGTCAGCGTAATACTGCTCCTGCTTCAGGTTATATTCGCGCTGCATAATGTCGAGTTCATGCTGATCGTCGGCGAGTTTCTTGTTGGCATCGGCGAATTTCTGCCGCCAGTAGGCTTCATCTTTGGCGCCCTCGCCGGATTTTGCCGTCTTCTCGGCCGCGGGCTTTTTGGTTTCGTCCGCAGGCGGAGCGGGCGCCTCGCCTACGACATTGACAGTTCCCGTCAGTGTTCCGAGGTTGTCGTTATCGATCACCATTTTGGACTTCGGGGCGTCTTTTTTCTCGGCGCGGGCCTTGCGAGCGGCGTCGACAACGCTTTCCTGGCCCTGGCCTTGATCCTGCCGAGCCGCAAGATAGGCCGGAGAGGCAAGGATCACGCCTCCCAAGGCTAGTAGGATTAATGGCTTTGTATTCATAATATTTGACCGCCTTTCAGCGGGAAAACGGCGGATCTGAACAGTACCAGTTTAGATGCGTGCGGCGGCCGAATCAATCGTTCTGGCGCTTTCGCGTACAAATGGTAACCATACGACGAACTCGGCTCCGCCGCTGGATTGATTGCGCGCTTCGATGGAGCCGCCATGCTGGACCACGATTTTTTGCACGACGGCCAGGCCGAGGCCGGTTCCATTTGCTTTGGTCGTATAAAAGGGCACAAAAATCTTGCTTAAGTCTTCCGCAGGTATACCCGAGCCATTATCGGTAATATAAATACGCAATCCCTGGAGCGGGCCGGACCTGTCCACCTCTCCGCGAATGGTCACTCGTCCGCCGGCGGGATTGCCGGAGGCGGCTTCCGCGGCGTTGCGCGCCAGATTCAGAATGGCCTGGCGGAGCAGGGCATCGTCGCCGGAAACTTCGCCGAATTCTCCATGGATGTCGATGGGAACATCCGGCACGGCTTCGGAAATTTCCACTACGATGCGTTCCATCATGGGGCTGATGGAAACTTGCTCGTCGGCGAGTTCCAGTGGACGCGCAAATTTCAGGAATTCCGTGACCACGTGGGTGAGGGAGCGCGTTTGCCGCAGGATCAGATCGCCGTGCTCGTGCAAATCGGTGCCGGGTTGCGCCTCGCTGCGGATCATTTGCGCGTAGCCGGAAATAGTCGCCAGGGCGTTCTTGAATTCGTGGGCGATGCCGGCGGAAAGCTCGCCGAGCGCGGCCAGATTTTCTTTCGTGTGAATCTGTTTCTGCAGGGCGGCGAGTTCCGTCAGGTCGCTCAACAGCAGGATCGCGCCGGTGATTTCGTTGGCGTTGTTCTGGATCGGTGAAATGGTTACGCCGAGCTGGCGCAATTCGCTCGAAGGGGTGAGGTATTCGACTTCCTCGCGGCGAAACGTGCGGCCCTGTTCCAGGCACGCCGCGACGAGTTCGGTGAGGCGCGATCCGGCGCCGAGGATTTCGCTGGAGCGGCGATAGGCGAGGGATTTCACGCCGAGTGCGGCTTCCGCCGCGGGATTCGCGCTGGTAATAAGGCCGGCGGAATTGACGAGGAGCAGGCCGGCGGGCATGTTGCGCGTGACCGCTTCGCTCATGCGCTCGGTCTGTTGCGCGCGCTCGCGCTCGGCGCGATGCAAGGCTTCCAGTTCCTTTTCCTGTTCTTTTAGTTTTTTGATGACGGCTTGCATGGAGGCCGTCATGAATGCCGCGGGATTCCCGCTGCTGGCCGCTTGGGCGCGATGAACTTCGGAGGATTTTGTCGCGCGTAGGAAGTATCGGCGCGCCATGATGAGCGCAACGATCGCCGCGACCAGGAGAACAACCAGCAGGACTCCCGATAACATCCACAGGGAATTGGTTGCTGGAGCCGCGGCCGCAACTAGGAATTCATATTTCACGGATCACTTCACCGCCAGCAGGGACTCGTACCAGTGCAGCGCCGGGGTTCCAAAGAAAACCACGAGAAGCGCGCCCGCTCCGAGAAATGTACCAAAGGGCAATTCGTAATCGCGACCCTTTTTCGAGACTGCGATCAAAAAGATACCGATCACGCTGCCGAGAAGGGAGCCGACCAGGACCGTCAGCATGGTGCGCTTCAGTCCGAGAAACGCACCCACCGCGGCCATCATTTTCACGTCGCCGAGGCCCATGCCTTCGCGGCCGCGCAGGCGGAAATATCCTTCGGCGACAATCCAGAGCAGGCCGCTTCCGGCGATCGCTCCGAGAGCCGCATCGGCAAAGGAAAGCGCCATTTGCGGAGGCGGATAATCAAACCAGCGGGCGGCAAGCCACTGCGCGGTGCCGTCCAGCGACTTCGTAAAGAGACTGAAGAGCAGGCCCGCACCCAGGCCGAAGAAATTTACTTCGTCGGGAAGAATGCGCTCGCGAAGGTCGGTGATGGTCAGCACGACGAGCAGCGCGGCGAAGACGGCCCACTTCAGCGCGTCCACGGTTGGGCCAAAAACAAAATAGCTGGCGAGGAAGAGGAGTCCGGTGAGCAATTCGACGGCAGGATACATCGCGGAGATTTTTGTTTTGCAGTTGCGGCATTTGCCGCCGAGAAAAACCCAGCTCAGTACCGGAACATTGTCGTACGGCGCGATCTCCTTGCCGCACTTCGTGCAGCTCGATGCGGGCAGCACGATGGACTTGTCCGCGGGAATGCGCAGGATGCAGACATTCAGAAAGCTGCCGATGAGCAAGCCAAATAAAAATACGCCAAGAGGGATCACCCCTCGACTCTGCCACACGCGCGGCGCTCCGACAATGCTTGGAGCAAGCAGTAGGAAGCAAACAGGCAACAGCGGGGAGTGACTTAGTTCCATGATTGTCGCAGGCAATCTAATGTTTAGGAGGTCGGCGTTTAGCCCCGGAGTTAAGGGTCGGCATTCGTAGGCTTCACCCCTTGAAACTTCAGGGCCTAAAGGCCTTTTCTTAGCAATATGCGTTGTCCGACCTAAAGGTCGGACCTCCGCGACGAGGTCGAAATTCAATACGACAACATACGACAACATGCTGGTTTGACAGGCCTTTGGCACGCCCCTATATTCGAGAATCACACGATATGTCCTGGCTGGAACAAAAAATACGGCGCTACGAGCATGCCCGGTGGACTACCGACGACAATCGGCGAGTGTATCCTTTTGAGTGGGGCCTTGAGCATATTGGCGGCAGGGCCGACGAGCCCGACCCTCGCGGATTTCTGAATGCCTGGGTGGAAGAAACGCTCGCGCATAGCGACGAATGGTTTGCCACGACGCCTGCGGACGATTACGTGTTGCAGCCTGCACAGAACGGCGCTTCCGGTGGGCAGGTGCTCACGTTTACGAGCCAGATTGCTTCTCCGTGGGCGAACAATAATCTGGTGCACGCGCGGTTTTTTCGCGCCCGGGCCAGCGGGCCTGCCGTTGTGCTGCTGCCCAATTGGAA
>PMOP01000219.1:4991-7781 GCA_003161495.1 Acidobacteriota bacterium
GCGCCGGGACATGAGCGGGCCGATCAACTGGTGGGCTCGAATGTTGGGCTCACGATTCAGGCCACGCGGCAAGCTGTTACGGACACGCGCCGCTGCCTGCGCTGGCTCGAGCAGCAAGGGTACAACCGCTTGGGCCTGGTCGGGACAAGCATTGGCTCGGCGATCGGCTCGATCACCGTGGCGCATGACCGGGCTGTGCGTGCCGGAGCGTTTCTGCATGTGTCCACATATTTTGCCGATGTCGTACGAACGGGGATGACCACATCGCATGTGTGGGAAGGGTTGCGGACCAAGGTGACGGAAGATGAGTTGCGTTATTACTGGTCGCCGATCAGTCCCGTTCCTTACATGGAGCGGCTTCGAAATAGCGGGCAGCGCATGCTGATGATCAGCGGGCGCTACGATCCGACATTTTGGTACGAGTTTACGGAGGAAATGTTTCGCGATTTGAGGCGGAAGGGAGTTCAGCTCGAAACGCTGACGCTGCCGTGCGGGCATTATTCCCTGGAGCTTGCGCCTTTTGCGTTTCCTGCGGGATTGCGGCTGGGGTTTTTCTTATTGGAAACGCTGGCGTGATCCGGGTCTAAGTAGCACAGGCACTCTTGCCTGTGCGGTTTTCATAAACTGCGGCCTTACGTGATCGGAACTCTGACCGTACAGTAAACCGCACAGGCAAGAGTGCCTGTGCTACTTGAACCGGCAACGCCAGGAAGATTCTTCAATTTGCGGGTGGTTTGGGCGATTCCGCACTTTCAAAATCGAAATAGCGGCGATACTTTTCCGGGAGAGGCTTGGGGCGGCCTTTGCTGTCGCAGACGACGTGGATGGTTTCGCCGGTGGCCAGCAAATCTTTTGTTTCGTCGTGGAGAATTTCGTAGCCGAAGGTGATCACGCGGCTTTTGGCCGAAGTGACTCGCGTGCGAATGCGCAGTGGATCGTCATAGCGGGCTGGTTTTCTGTAACGGCATTTTGATTCGGCCACGACGGTGAAACTGTCATCCTCAAGTTCCATGCGGCGATAGTCCAGGCCGCGCTGGCGCAGGTATTCGACGCGCCCCATTTCAAAATAAATATAGTAGTTGGCGTAGTAGACAATGCCCATTTTGTCCGTCTCGGCGTAGCGGACGCGCACAACGGTCTCAAAGAATTCGCTCATCGGGAGGGAAATTGTAGCAGACGGGCAGCGTCCGCCGTACGATAGTTGATCGGTTGGCACGACTTGCCTTAGCTCAAACCATTCTTAACGCGATGAATCAGACTAAGAATTCCAAAGGCAATCGCACTGTAAATGAGGGCATTAATGGATATCATCACAGCCGGAGCCACGAGGGGACGTAACCCCCATCCAGCGAGGAACCCTCCAATTTGCAACCAAAACAAGGCGTTTTCCCAACTGGATTGATAATCAAGTTTGGATTGATAATCAATTATGCCGAAAAGAAGAAAAGAACCCGCGACCCCGATTGCGCATGCATTTATGGCGCGACGCGCCGTGGGACGGAGCCGATTCATTGCCCAGTCCAGTGCGGCGCGCGCTTTTCGAGGAACGAGGCGAGCCCTTCGCGGAAATCTTCCGTCGTCCGGATCTGCGCGCTCTGCGCGGCGGCCAGTTCGATTTCGCGGTTAATTTCCGGCGCGGCAAAATCGCAGAGCAGCTTCTTGGTCATTTGAACGCTGACGGGGCTGCACGTGAGCAAACTTGCCGCAAGAATTTGCGCCGCAATCATCAATTCTTTCACGGGAACGACTTGCGAGACGAGGCCCAGGCGATGGGCTTCGGCGGCGTCGACGATCCTCCCGGTCAAGAGCAGGTCGCGCGCGTGTTTTTCTCCGATCTGGCGCACGAGAAAAACGGATACAACCGCAGGCAGAAAACCGATACGCACTTCCGGGTATCCAAACTTTCCCTCGGGCACGGCAATCGTGAAGTCGCACAGCGTGGCGAGGCCGCAACCTCCGGCGATTGCGGGGCCGTTCACTGCGGCGATCGTCGGCATCGGAAAACTCCAGACCCGCAAAAAAAGCCGTGCCAGGCGGTCCGCGTCTTCCCGTTGTTCGGCGAGGGATTGCTCGGCGAGGGCCTTCAAGGCTTCCAGGTCCATGCCGGAGCAGAAGGCTTTTCCAGCGCCGGTCAGGATCAGGACGCGCGCGGGGCTTTCCTCGACTTCCTGGAACGCCGAAAATAGTTCCGCGATCATTTCGGGCGTGATGGCGTTGCGCTTTTCCGGGCGGCTGAGCGTGATCATGGCGATTTCGCCGGTGAATTCGAGATGGATCGTTTGGTAGGGCATTTTTGTAGGACGGGCTTCAGCCTGTCCGGGTTTTACGATTTAAGTTCACTGAATAAAGTCAAAAGAACACAGGCTAAAGCCCGTCTTGCTTAATGCTATTGCGTTTGCGGCGCTTGCGAATACTTGGCGCGAATTTCTTCGGCCATCGCGATGGACGGACTTAGTGCTTCCAGGCGAACGTCGGCATCCACGCCGCGGCTGGCTAGCGCCGCGATAATTGTTTCCGTGGCGATATTTCCTACGAGATCGTCGCCGGCGAAGGGGCAGCCGCCGAGGCCGGTGAGCGCGCCATCAAAACGGCGGCAACCCGCGTCGTAGGCGGCCAGAATTTTTTCCGCGGCGCCGGCGGACCGGCTGTGCAGATGCACGCCCAGTTCGATGCCCGCCACGCAATCTTTCACAGCGGTGTACAGCGCGCCCACGTATTCGGGAGGCGTGGTTCCGACTGTATCGGCAAGCGATACACTTCGCACGCCGATGTCCTTGAGCCAGACGAGCG
>PMOP01000219.1:7817-8705 GCA_003161495.1 Acidobacteriota bacterium
ACGAGGGCGCGCGATTCTCCACGGCTCATGTTGGCATTGGCGCGGCGAAAATAGGCGGAGATGGAATACGGATAGCCGATAGTGGTTATGCCCGGAGTTGCTAATGCGCGCTCGAGGCCTCGCTCATTCACGACGATTCCGATGATTTCGGGCGGGGCGGCGCCTGACGGAAGTTGCGCCAGAAATTCTTTCATCACTTCTTCACTGTCGGAAATTTGCTTTACATGCTGCGGGGAAACGAAACTCACCGCGTCAATATGTTTGAAGCCCGCGGATACTAACTGAACGAGATAATTTGCTTTCATTTCCGTGGGAATGATTTCAGGCAATCCTTGCCACGCATCTCTCGGACATTCGACGATTTTTACTGGTTCAGTCAACGGAGGTCCTTTGAAGTTATGAGTTCACTGCCTGACATTAAGTCTGCAAAACCCCGGTCTTAAATTCCTTCACTTCCGGATTTAACGCCGCAGCTTCCAGCGCCCAAATCAGCGCCTCGCGTGTTTGCGCCGGGTCGAGAATGGCATCGACCCAGAGGCGCGCCGCGGCGTAGCGCGGATCGGTCTGCTGCTCGTACGTGGCGCGGATGGATTCGTGCAACGCTTTTTTATCGGCGTCAGAGAGTTTTTTGCCTTGCCGCTCGAGCTGCTTGATTTTGATTTCGACGAGAGTGGACGCGGCGGCATCGCCGCTCATCACGGCGTAACGCGCCGTGGGCCACGCGAAAATGAATCGCGGGTCGTAGGCTTTGCCGCACATGGCGTAATGGCCGGCGCCGAAACTTCCGCCGCAAATCACCGTGATTTTGGGCACGACGCTATTCGACACGGCGTTCACCATTTTGGCGCCAGCACGAATAATTCCACTCCATTCCGCTTCCTTGCCAAC
>PMOP01000036.1:0-2070 GCA_003161495.1 Acidobacteriota bacterium
GGACCGCGAATCACCTCGATCCTGTCGATGTCTTCCAGCGGCACATCCACCGTGTCCCAGTTCACACCGCCAAGCAGCGGCGTATAAACGGCTCGCCCGTCGACAAGCACCAGCAATTTATTTGAAAACTGGTCGTTGAAGCCGCGAGCGGAAATAGCCCAGGTATTGGCGTTGATTTGCGACACGTCCATGCCCGGCACCATGCGCAGCAAGTCCGGAATATTCGTCGCGCCCGAATGGCGAATTTCTTCCTGTGTGATGACGAAAATCGCTGCCGCCGCCTGCGACATTTTCTGTTCTTTCCTGGAAACCGAAGTCACTTCGATGTTCATCAGGTCGTCGAGGGAAACTTGGGAGAGGTCGCGCACCTCGGCCTTTAGAGGTCCGGCCTGCAGAGGCGGAAGCGAAGATTGCCCAATCGCCTCTCCCCCTAAGAGTGAGACGCCTAGAAAAACCAGCCAGCCAATCCGTGCTATCAAATTCGCTGAAGTGATTATCGATCTGAACGTGGACACCATCCCCTCCATGAAAACAGAGAGCACGTTCCAGACCAACCAGGACCGGGCTTGCCGTCCGTAAGTTATTGGCAGTAAAAGATTTGATTTGCAGCGAAGGCTTAAAAAGATTCCTATTCGGATGCCAAACGATCAGGCGTGCCAAGATAGCACTCGCGTGCTCGGACCAAACCCAGAATGGGAAGGTGCCTCGCGTTCTGGCGCGTCACTTGAACCGTAAAACTTAGCACTGCCCGCAGGGCTTTGCAGCCGTTCCCGTTTCCTGTGTCGGCAAGGCCTGTGGGCTAGGTATGGCATACGGCGTAATACCGTCCGGATTCGCTACACATTGCTGAACGACTTGAGGAATTGCCTGGGTCGTGGATGGCAGATTCGGTATCGATGAGTCGGGCGAGGCAAAATTGAATGCGCTCGTGAGATCACCGACCGCGGCACGCCGCCATGCGCTCAGGTTCGGCACCTCCGCCCCAAAGCGCGTTTCCAGAAAACGAAGGATGGAGGTGTGGTCGAAGACATCCGACGAAACAAAACCTCCGCGAGTGAACGGAGAGAGGATGAGCATCGGCACACGAAAACCAAGGCCTATCGGGCCTGTGAAAGAGCCCGCGAACGTCGGGTCAGGCACGGCAGGCACAGTAAGGTATTCGCCGGGCGTGCCGGGAGGAGCTGTGGGTGGCGGAACGTGATCGAAAAAGCCGCCATTTTCGTCAAAGGTTAGAAACAGGGCTGTCTTTGCCCACTGCGCCGGATTGAGGGTCAAGGCAGCCAGCATCGTCGCCAAGGTGGCTTCACCAAACAGGGACGGGGCCGGGGGATGGTCGGAGTCCACGAGGGACGCGATCACCCAGGAAACCTGCGGCAGATTTCCGGTCGCGGCATCGGTCAAAAAATCCAAGGGAAACTGCGGTACGAAAGCGTTTTGATACAACTGCGAAGTGGGATCCTGAAAATTTTTGAAATAGGTCAGAACATTATCCGACAAAATACTGTTCAGAATATTCGCGTCGGGCGATGAATAAACTTTCCAGCTAATTCCGCGAGCCTGCAGCTGTTCCGGCATCGTGGTATACGTCAAGCGCCCTGCAAAAGTAGGGCGATTTGTGCCCAGTGTTTGCACCAATGGCCCGCCATTTTTTCCATCGGGATCGATGGAAGCCGCCATCGAATAAAGGCGATTCGGATCGGTGGGCCCCATCACGGAACAAAAATAATTATCGCAAATCGTGAACGTATCCGCGATGGCGTAGTAATAAGGGATGTCCGCGCGCGTGTAGTAACCCATGGTCAACGGCGCGAAACTGCCGTCGATCGGCAGGTGCGCACTTACAAATTGGTCCATCGCGCCGTTATCCCAACTCTGATGCTGCGGGATCCAATCATGGGTAATATCATGCGTGCAAGCCCCATTGCCCGTGGAAGTGTCGAGATGAAATGGCAGCAGTGTACCTATGGGCGGGTTCGCCGTGTTCGCCGAATCCGCCTGTTGGAATGCAGGACTTTGGTTCGCGAATCCGCGCACGCCGCGGTAACTCCCAAAATAGTGATCGAAGGACCG
>PMOP01000036.1:2162-2991 GCA_003161495.1 Acidobacteriota bacterium
AAATTTCGGAATGACATTTGGACTGACCTTCCCTGAGAGGGGGGAACAACATTATAACGGAGAGGCGGGCAGACGCCTAGTCAAGACTACAAAAGCGATGGTAACTTTTTGAAAAGGTTAGGATTACATTTCAGGCCCTTCACGCGGCCCATATAAGTTAGCAGCAAAGCCCAGAGTGGCTGTGTTACCGGATGGGCTCTACGCGATAGAGCTTCACCGTATTAATTATCGTGGAACCAATCAACATGATGGACATGCCCGCAATCGCGATGATCCCTCCTAAGTCGAAGAGGCGGTAGGAAGAACCGAAAACCCGGGCATCCGCGTGGAACCACAGCGCCACATTTCCGATTGCCAGCAATATCCGGATTTCCGTGGGGCCAAATTTCGCGAACGAGAGTTGAAAAATTCCCAGGGTATACGTCGCAAGGTATACCTCGACCGAAAGCATCAGGAAGACGACGAACATCCCGACGGCGATCCTCCAGTCGATAAAGCCTGAAATCGCCAGGCCTCCCATCAAAAAGAATCCGCCGAAAGTATCGATCATGTGGTCGACGTAGAAACCGTACCGGGGCCGCTGCCGGTTGCGAAGGCGCGCCAGCGTTCCATCCAGGCTGTCGCCAAACCAGTTGACCGCCAGAAAAAGTATCGCGAGGATCAGGCCCGTGCGGTTCGTTCGCGCGAAAGCATAGCTCGCGCCCGCGAGCAACATCGCGATGAAACCGAGGAGCGTCAGGTGATCGGAATTCATTCGCGCCGGCAGCCGCTCGGCCAGCCACAAGAGCGCCTTGCGTTCCGCCGCCGCCGTGAAACTCTCCTGCAGCCG
>PMOP01000261.1 GCA_003161495.1 Acidobacteriota bacterium
GCCCTGCGTCATGGACGTTAAAGTGGTCGCGTAGTGCAGCATCTCGGCAAAGGGAACCTGCACCTTGACGACCACGCTCGATCCGCGCACTTCGCTGCCGTTGATCCGTCCGCGGCGCGAACTGAGGTCGCCCATAATGTCTCCCGAATACTGGTCGGGCGCGAAAACCTCGACGTGCATCACCGGTTCGAGGAGCGCGGGCCGGGCCTGCTTCATGCCTTCCTTGAACGCCAGCGACCCGGCGATCTTGAAGGCCATGTCGGAGCTGTCCACATCATGATATTTTCCGTCGTACAGAATGGCCCGGAAATCCACGACGGGAAATCCGGCGAGGTAGCCGCGCTCGGCCGAGGCGCGAATTCCTTTTTCCACCGAAGGGATCCAGTTCTTGGGAATGGCGCCGCCGAAAATGTCGTCCACGAATTCGATGCCCGTGCCGCGCCCACCGGGCTCCAGGCGCACGCGGCAGACGCCGAACTGTCCGTGCCCACCGGTCTGCTTTTTGTGCTTGCCCTCGGCATCGGCCTTGCCGCGAATCGTTTCGCGGTAGGGCACTTTGGGCGGGTGCAGCGTCAGGTCCACGTGATAGCGTTTGTGCAGTTTGGCGACCACCACTTCGATGTGCTGCTGGCCCGAGCCCGCCAGGAGAAACTCCTTCGTCTGCGGATCGCGCGAAAAACGCAGCGACGGGTCTTCTTCCAGAATTCTGTGAATCGCGGGGCCAATGCGGTCTTCATCCGCGCGCGTCTTGGGCTCCACGGCGAATGTGATTGACGGTTCGGGAACATGCGGCAATGGATAATGGATGAGCGCGGTCTTGTCTCCGAGCGTGTCGCCCGTGTACGTTTCCTTCAGTTTCGCGACGGTGCCCAGATCCCCCGAGTGGAGGTCGGACACGGCGGTGGGCGTCTTGCCCTGCATTACCTGGATATGCTGCAGGCGTTCGCTCGTGCCCCGCGTGAAATTCTGCGGCGACGCGTCGTTTTTCAGGATGCCGGACATCACCTTGAAATACGTGATTCTCCCTGCAAAAGGATCGGCCAGCGTCTTGAACACAAAAATGGAGAGGGGCTCGGCGTCGCCAATTTTTCGCCGCACTTCGGCGCCTTTGCTGGCGGTCTCGGAGTGCCCCTCGGCCGTGCCGCGCCGCGACGGGTCGGGAAACACACTCGCCAGCAGATCGAGCAACGTCGCGCTGCCGATATTGTGCAGCGCGGAAGTCAGCACCACTGGATAGATGCGCTTGGCCTGAAAGGCATCGCGCAAGCCCTTCATCAGGTCCTCCATCGGCAGCGTGCCCTTCTCAAAAAATTCCTCCATGAGCGCGTCGTCGCCCTCGGCCACCATTTCCACGAGCGCTTCGTGCGCGATCTTTGCGGGCTCGGCCAAAACCGCGGGAATCTCCTCGATCTTCGGCTTGCCGTCGCCGTCCGGCGTGTAGAAGTGCGCTTTCATGGTGATCAGGTCCACGACGCCGCGGAATCCCCTCTCCGCGCCGATGGGCAGCTGCAGCGGCACGACGTTGCGCCCAAACACGCGCGTTACGGACTCCATCGCGCGGTCGTAGCTTGCAAGCTCACGGTCCATCCAGTTGAGGGCGAACGCGCGCGGCACGTCGTACTCGATCGCGTAGTCCCACACTTTTTCCGTCCCGACTTGCACGCCCGCCGCCGCGTCCACCACGATCAGCACGGCGTCCGCGGCCACGAGCGACGCGCGCGTGTCGTTCAGAAACGTGCTGTAGCCGGGCGTGTCCAGAAAATTAATTTTTATTTTTTCCGCCCCGCCGGAAGGCGCCCACTCGGCATAGGCCAGGCTCGTGTGAATCGTGATTTTCCTCGCGATTTCCTCTTCGTCCCAGTCGGTAACCGTGTTGCCCTCGGCGACTTTTCCCAGCCGGGTGGTCATCCCCGCGGTGAACAGGAGCGACGACACCAGCTGGGTTTTTCCCGTGTCGCCGTGACCGGCAATGCCCACATTGCGGATGGACTGCGTTGCGTAGGCTTTCATCGTTCAACCCCCTGAGCGCCGCTCACGGTGAACGCGCCCGCGATAGCGGGCGGCCGCACCGGAAATAACTTGCGGCATAATTTCTGGAAGGATGAAGGTTCGTGTTCCGGGTGCCCGGCCACGTTCCCTATTTGGCGGATGCTAGCACGACCCGGCACGCCGGGCAATCGGGGGCAGATGAAATCAGGGGACTAGTAGGACGGGCTTCAGCCTGTCAGGTTTGCGCACGGATTGCGAAAAATCAAAAGCGACAGGCTGAAGCCCGTCCTACGGAGAGAGCTACAGCGGCAGTGTTCCGGTGAACGCGACTTGCGGCTTGCGGGGATCGCAGCGGCGGACCTGGCCGATGCGGAAGTACTTTTCGCGGCGGCGTTTCAGTTCGGTTTCGACGGCGCGATGATTTTCCACCGGGACGACCAGGATCATGCCCACGCCCATGTTGAACGTGCGGAGGAGATCGTCGCGTTCAAGTTTGCCGAGCCCGGCGAGATAGGAAAAAATGGGCGGCACGGGCCAGGTGCCAAGTTCGATTTCAGCCTGCACGCCTCGCGGCAGGACGCGCGGCAAATTTCCGGGGATGCCGCCGCCGGTAATATGCGCCATCGCGGAGAGCCAGCCGCGCGCGACGGTGGTTTTCAGCATGGGCCAGTAGCAGCGGTGCGGGCGCAACAGCTCCGCGCCGATTTTGTTGCTGACCTCGGCGACGTAGGATTCCGGATGCAGTCCCGCGAGATCGAAAACCAGTTTGCGCGCGAGCGAATAGCCGTTGGTGTGCAACCCTGTCGAGGGGAGGGCGAGAAGCAGATCGCCCGGCTTCACGGCATTCGTTTTTTTCAGGCTGGCGCGTTCCAAGACGCCGACGATGAATCCCGCGAGATCGTATTCCCCCGGAGCGTAGAGGCCGGGCATTTCCGCTGTTTCGCCGCCAATCAGCGCGCATCCCGCGGCATGGCAGGCGCGCGACATTCCCTCGACGAGTTGCTCGACCACGTTGGGATCCATTTTCGACATGGCGAGATAATCGAGAAAAAAAAGCGGCTCGGCGCCGAGTGTGAGAATGTCATTGACGCAGTGATTGACGAGGTCCGCGCCCACCGTGGAATGGATGTTCATGGCCATGGCGATTTTTAATTTCGTGCCCACGCCATCGGCGCTCGAAACCAGCACCGGCTCTTTCCATTTTTTGTCCAGCGCAAACAGCCCGCCGAACGAACCGATCCCGCCGATCACGCCGCGCGTGAAGGTGCGCGAAGCCAGGCGCCGGATGCGCTGCTTGGCCTGGTCGGCGAGGGAAATATCCACACCTGCGTCGGCGTAGTTCATGAACGATGAGCTCTTTCTGCCGTGGCGAGAGGAGCCGGGCGGCGTGGTCCCGTCAGATCAAAACAATTTGAAGATGCGGCGCCAGCGCACGATGCTCGGATGAAAAAAAATGCTCGCGTACGTCATCATCCGGTCGCGGATGTGCCCCGGATTCCAGGTTTCCTCGGGCGCATCGATCGACATGTACACCATGATCGGCGTTCCGATTATATTATCGCGCGGTACAAAACCCCAATAGCGGCTGTCGTAAGAATCATCCCGGTTGTCGCCCATCATGAAATATTCACCGGCCGGTACAGTCACCGGTCCGTAATTATCGGTTGGATTGGGCGGGTCCGCGCGATAGGGCTCCTGCAGCGGTTTGCCGTTAATGGACACCACGCCCTCGCGAATTTCCAGCTCGTCGCCCGGCAGTCCAATCAGGCGCTTGATGTAATCCGGCGTTCCGGGAAGCGGCGCGCGGAACACGATGATCTGCTGGCGGTGAGGTTCGCGCCACAGGCGCATGTGCAGGGGCGTCATGGGCAATTCCGCTTCGTAGCCGAAGCGGCTCATCAGCAAGTGATCTCCGACGAGCAGCGTTCTTTCCATTGAGCCCGAGGGAATCACGCGAGCCTGGACAATCGTTCCGGTGATGAACAGGAACGCCAGGATTACCCACAGCCAGGACAACGCCTCGCGGACAATGAGTTTGTTAATATCCGGTTTTGCCGGGGCCGCAACCGGTAGCGTATCTTCAGCGTTCATTTAGGCACCACCTGAATTTCCCCTTGTATTTCCACGAGCGGAGATTCTTCTGGCTCCGCCGCGCGCGATTCGAGCTCGCCCTGCGCGCCATCCACCGGGTATACGCCGGTGTAGCACGACGTGCAGAACGATCCGCGCGTGTCGTCCACCGCGCGGCGCAAATTCGCAAGCGAGACGTAGCCCAGCGTATCCGCGCCCAGATACTGGCGAATTTCCTCGATGGAGCGCTGCGCCCGGTCCGATCGCGGGCCGCCTGGACCGAGTGTCGCTTCAAACGCGGCGAGTTCCTCTGGAGTGAGCCGCGGACGAACGTGCGAATCGTCGGACGCGATCAACTCCTCGCGCGTCGGCGTATCCACGCCGTAGTAGCACGGCGAAACCGTCGGCGGGCAGCTGATGCGCATGTGCACTTCGGCCGCGCCGGCCTCTCGCACCATGCGCACGATTTTTCTGCTGGTCGTGCCGCGCACGATGGAATCGTCAACGAGCACCACGCGTTTTCCGCGCAGCAGTTCGGGCACTGGATTGAGTTTCAATTTCACGCCGAAATCGCGAATGGATTGTACAGGCTCGATAAACGTGCGTCCGACGTAGTGGTTGCGGATGAGGCCCATGCGAAACGGCACGCCGGATTCCTGCGAATATCCCAACGCGGCCGGCACGCCCGAATCGGGCACCGGAACGACGATGTCGGCAGGAACAGGATGTTCGCGCGCGAGCAATCGGCCCAGCATTTCACGGCTTTGCTCAACTACACGGCCGAAGACAAGACTGTCCGGCCGCGCGAAATAAACATGCTCAAAAATACATTGCTGCAGCGGCTTTTCCGCCGCGAAATGCAATGACTCGATTCCTGTGCGCGTGATGCGCAGCATTTCTCCGGGCTCGACATCGCGCACGTAGGTTGCGCCGATCAAATCGAACGCGCAGGTTTCCGAGGCTACGATCCACGCGCCGTCCAATTGCCCAAGCGCCAGCGGACGGAAGCCGCGGGGATCGCGCAGCGCGTACATTTCGTCGCGCGTGAGAACCAAGAGCGAGTACGCGCCTTCCACTTGATTCAACGCATCGGCGAGCGCCCCGGAAAGATTGCGCGCCTGGCTGCGCGCCACGAGATGCACGATCACTTCGGTATCGCTCGTGGTTTGAAAGATCGAGCCGCGATGTTCGAGCGTGCGGCGCAACCGCGCCGCGCTTGGCAGGTTGCCGTTGTGGCCGAGCGCCAGCTTGCCTTTGTTGCAGTCGATCACGATCGGCTGCGCATTCATCAGCGAAGTGTCGCCCGCGGTGGAGTAGCGCGTGTGCCCGAGCGCCGCATCGCCCGGAAGGCGCGCCAGCACTTCGGGCTGAAAAATATCGGCCACGAGGCCCATGCTTTTTTCCAGATGCAGTTCGCGCCCGTCGCTCGAAACAATTCCGGCGGATTCCTGCCCGCGATGCTGCAGCGCGTACAGGCCCAGGTAGGCCATCTTCGCGGCTTCGGAATGGCCGAACACACCGCACACGCCGCAGTGATCGTGAAACCGGTCGTTCTCAATTTCGATCAGGCGATTCATTCTGCCTTTCCGAAGTCTATGTAGCGCTCGCCTTCAGGCAAGCATTGGCTTGAATCAAAGAGTGCTCGCCTGAAGGCGAGCGCTACAGCAACCAAAATCGCATTCTCACACAGATTCCTTAGTCCCTGCGGATCCATCGAGCTTGAATGGCTGGCCATTTACGAGCTGACATTTAATTCAGGAGCCGTCCGAGGGCTCCGCTCCAGGCGTCAGCGAGGGAGGGGACTTCGGCGCTGACTACTGTCCGGCCATTCAATTCGATGCGGAATTCACCGCGGGCGACTTGGCCCACTTGCACGGCTGCCACGTCATATTGTGCCGCAATCCGTAGCACAGCGGCAAGGTTTTCGGGAGTAACCGATACAACGGCGCGTGCGCCGCGTTCGCCGAAGACCGCAGCCTCATCGGGCTCTTCGCTCGTGAGTGAAATTTTCGCCGAAAGGCCGTCGCTTGCGAAGCACGATTCGGCCAGCGTCACGGCGAGGCCGCCGTCGCTTACGTCATGAGCGGATTGCAATTTGCCGTCGCTTGCGAGCGCGACGAGCAGCGCGATCAGCCGTTTTTCCGCGGCAAGATTTACCGCGGGTGGAGCGCCGGCTTCGATGCCGCGAAGCGTGCGCGCATATTCGGAAGAGGAAAATTCTTGCGCAGGATTTTTGGTTGTGTCGGTTTCGGCCGGGTTTCCATCCAGCAATAAAATCACGTCGCCTTCGGCGCGGAACGCCATTCCCAGCGCGCGCGAAGCGTCTTCGATCATTCCGAGCACGCCTAAAACCGGCGTGGGATCGATGGAGCGGCCAAGCGTTTCGTTATAGAAGCTGACGTTGCCGCCGGTGATGGGAATTTCGAGCGCGGTGCAGGCTTCGGCGATGCCGTCGATGGCGCGGCTGAACTGCCACATCACTTCCGGCTTTTCGGGGCTTCCAAAATTGAGGCAGTTAGTCGCGGCCATGGGCTTCGCGCCAGAGCAGGCCACGTTGCGCGCGGCCTCGGCCACGGCTAGCTGCGCCCCTATGAACGGATCGAGGCGGCACCAGCGTCCATTGCCGTCGGAGGAAAGCGCAAGAGCTCGCTTGGTGTCCTTGATGCGCACGACTGCCGCGTCGCCTGCTCCGGGAGCTTCGAGGGTGTTCGTGCGTACCATGTAATCGTATTGCTCCCAGATCCAGCGCTTCGAGGCAATCGCCGGCGCGGCCAGCAATGCGCGAAAATTTTCTGTGAGATTCGCGCCCGCAGCGCCGAATTCGACGAGGCGCGTCTGAGCGGCAACGGGCGTGGGAGGCGCGAGCGGACGCTGATATACCGGACCTTCTTCCGCCAGCGCGTGCGAGGGAATTTCCGCCATCACTTTTGCGTGATGCAGCACGCGCACCAAACCGTCGTCGGTGACGCGCCCGATTTCCACCGCGTCGAGACCCCACCTGGCGAATACTTTTAATACTTCGCCTTCTCTTCCACGTTCGGCCACCAGCAGCATGCGCTCCTGCGATTCGCTGAGCATCATTTCGTACGGCGTCATGCCCGGCTCGCGCTGCGGCACGCGCGCCAGTTCGATCTCGATGCCCAGGCCGCCGCGCGATGCCATCTCGCACGACGTGCTTGTGAGTCCCGCCGCGCCCATGTCCTGAATCGCAACGACCGCGCCCGTCTGCATCGCTTCAAGGCACGCCTCGAGCAGCAGTTTTTCCATGAACGGGTCGCCGACTTGCACATTGGGCCGTTTTTGCTGCGATTCCTCGGTGAATTCCGCGGAAGCCAGAAGCGACGCACCGTGAATGCCGTCGCGCCCCGTTTTCGCGCCCACGTAAATCACGGGATTGCCCACGCCGCGCGCTTTCGCGAAAAACAAATCTTCTTTCTTCGCGATACCCAGCGCCAGAACGTTGACGAGTGGATTCGCGGAATAACCCGGCTCAAATTGCACTTCTCCGCCGACCGTCGGCACGCCGAAACAGTTGCCATAATGCGCGATGCCGCGCACGACGCCGTCGAGAATTCGCCGGTTGCGCGCAATGGTTTCTTCGTCGACTCTGCTGTCCTGCTTGTTTTCAGGAGGGCCGGACTTCAGCCCGGCCAAACTGGGGACGTGATTTGGGGCTTTAGCCCCTGAAGGGCCTGAAGAAATCGGCCCGAAGCGCAGCGAATCGAGCACGGCAATGGGCCGCGCGCCCATCGTGAAAATATCGCGCAGGATTCCGCCAACGCCGGTAGCCGCGCCTTGAAACGGCTCGACGTAGCTTGGATGATTGTGCGACTCCATCTTGAACGCGGCGGCAAGGCCGTCGCCGATATCGACCACGCCCGCGTTTTCGCCGGGTCCTTGCAAAACTTGGGGCGCGCGCGTCGGCAGGCGGCGCAGATGCACCTTGCTCGATTTGTACGAGCAATGCTCGCTCCACATCACGCTGAAGATTCCCAGCTCGGTGAAATTCGGATCGCGGCCAAGAATTTTCTGGATGCGCGCGTATTCTTCGGCGGTAAGGCCGTGCTCGGCCGCCAGTTCCGCCGTGATTTTTATTTCCGTGTCTAACATTGATTTCGAAGCCGACAAGTGGATGAGGACTCCAGTGGCGCAGGCTTCAGCCTGCGGGGTTTCGTCCTTGCAAGGCCAAAAAAACAAAAGGCTGAATCCAGTGCTGCTTTCTTCTAAGCCGAAAGGGCAGCTTGCCTCGTAAGCGATTCGATCAGCGAGCGAAAAATCACCAGGCCGTCGGCCGAGCCGAGCGCCGCTTCCACCGCGCGTTCCGGATGCGGCATGAGGCCCATGACATTGCGCCCGCGATTGCAGACGCCCGCGATGTTCGCGAGCGAGCCGTTCGGATTGGCCGCCGCGTCTTCTCGCCCATCCGGCGTCGTGTAGCGAAACACGATTTGATCATGGCGTTCCAGATCGGCGAGCGTCGCCGGATCGCAAAAATAATTTCCATCGCCATGCGCGATCGGCATTTGCAACACCTGGCCGCTTTTTGCGGCTGCGGTGAATGGCGTATCCGTCGTTTCCACGCGGACGTGAACCTGGCGGCACACAAACCGCATTCCGGCATTGCGCTGCAGCACGCCGGGCAGCAATCCCGCTTCGCACAGAATCTGGAATCCGTTGCAGACGCCGAGGACTAGCCCTCCGTTGCGCGCGAATTTTTCCACCGCGCGCATCACCGGAGAAAATCGCGCAATCGCGCCCGTGCGCAGATAATCGCCGTAAGAAAATCCGCCCGGCAGCAGAATCGCGTCAAACCCATTTATTTCCTTGGATTGGTGCCACACGAATTCAACAGGCTGGTGAAGGATTTTGCCGAGGGCGTAGTACGCGTCGTGGTCGCAATTGGAGCCCGGAAACACCACCACACCAAATTTCATCGCGAGCGTTCCCCCTCACAAACATTTTATCACAGCGTGCGGAGATATTCCTTTCGCATGGCGAAATACGTGGGGTGAGAGGAATAGCTACAACGCTACTTGTTTCGCGTCCCGGTCAGACGCTCGGCGTGGGCGAAAAATTCGCGTTCGATTGGAGCTAGTGCCCGGAAACCTGTTTCGGCAGCATGTGTCCCGGGCGGCGATGGACCACCAGGTAAACGAGCGCCAAAAAGAAAGCAGTTCCCAAGCCGACGGCGGCCGAGTCAATGGCCAGTCCCAGGATTCCGCCCGCAAGCAGGAACATGCCAAGCACGGCAAGATTCACGGATTCATAAACTTCCAGAACGAGATCGCCAATAATGAAACCAATGGCGGCTATTACGAGGCCCCAGTCCACCCAAACGCCCATATCCTGGCCCTCCCAAGAGCAGATTAAGGCGACAGTATCATTGGTGGGAGGGAAGGAGCAACAGTTTCAATTCGGCACGGGGTACACAAATGGTAATTGCAGTATCAAATAGTAATTATTGAGGTATGCGATTTTAAGTGGCGCGGGCTTCAGC
>PMOP01000365.1 GCA_003161495.1 Acidobacteriota bacterium
TTGCCAAAACGCGTATCGAAGACGGGGTATCCCGCGTTTCCCGGCGTGAAGTAAAATTTTTCCCAGAACCCCGGATGGCAGTGAGGAATGTGGTGCTTGCGATATTTCCCGAGATATTTTCCGTCGGCGTCGAACACGGCCGCCGTGTTGAAATACACGCCGGTCATTTCCACTTCGTACACCGGGACGACCATAGCCATGCCGTATTTTTTGGCGAGTTTCTGCATGCGCGTGACGGTCGGGCCGTCCGGCACGGGCTCGGTCAGGTCGTACCATTTCTGCTGCTGTTCCGCGCAGAAATAGGGGCCGTAGAAAAGTTCCTGCAGGCCGAGGATCTGCACTTTGCGCTTTGCCGCGGCGGCAATCAGCTTTTCGTGCTTGGCGATCATGTTCTCTTTGATCTGCGCGAGGGAAAATTTTGTGGGTGACCATTCGCAATGCGCCTGTATGAGACCGCAACGCACGATTCGAGCCATGCCGCACCTCCGCGGAATCTGCCCTGCGAGTGTACTCTGCGGCAGCGGCGCGCGACAAGACCTGCGAGTAGGACGGGCTTCAGCCTGTCGGGTTTAGGCGTGCGGATGGAGCAATAAAGGCGACATGCTGAAGCCCGTCCTACAAAATCAAAAATTCATCGCGTTTTGGATGCTTCCGTCGCGGTTCACTTTCCATGGCTGAATGGCGTTGAAGTGGCCGACGACCGTGTCCGTCGTTTGAAAAAAGTCCGGCTTGACGCGCCAGAACTCGGCGATTTCGGCAACCGTTGGCTGCACTTCGCCCTGATCGTCCGTCGCGCGGGATTGCAGGAGGGTTTCCGTGCCATCCCATTCCCAAGCGAAGCCGAATCTCGTGTGCGCCTTGGGATATGTTGGACCCTGCACTTCCGCGATCTTCCAGTTGCGCCCGCCATCCGTGGACACTTCGATTTTGGTAATGGCGCCGCCGCCCGACCACGCCAGGCCTGAAATTTCGTAAAATCCAGGCCCGGAAAGTTTTTGTCCGCCGGACGGCCGGGTGATGACCGATTTAGGGCCCAACTGGGACTGGAACCAGCGCGCTTTGCCGTCGAGCCTGAGGCTGGGATATTTCGTCGTCTCGCGCATCGCCATGACGGGCTCATCGACCACTTTGATTCGGCGCAGCCACTTCACGTTGTTGATTCCTTCCCATCCGGGGACGAGAAGGCGCAACGGATATCCTTGCTCGGGACGTATTGCTTCGCCGTTTTGGCCGTAGGCGATGAACATATCATCGAGCGCCTTTTCGATGGGGATGCTCTTGGAATGTTTTCCTTTTTCCGCGCCTTCGGCAATGATCCACTTCGCACCTGCCTGAACACCCGCTTGCTTGAGAAGCAGGGAAGTAGGAATTCCGGTCCAGACGCTGCAACTGGTCAGGCCGTGCGTGTCCTGCGCATTTGCGTTGGGTCCCCTGCGGATCGCGCCCGTGGGGCCGGTTGGAGCGCTATTGCCATTGCATTCCACGAAATGAGTGCGCGTCACCGACGGCAACCGCCTCAAATCCTCCAGCGTGAAAAGCAAGGGATGATCCACCATCCCGTGGATCAGCAAATGATGTTCGTGCGGATCGATGTCGGGAGGTTCATATCCGTGGGAAACGATGTAATGCAGAGGGGCCGGTGTGAGGATCCCAATCGAGTCCTGAAGCGGAGTCCGGAATCCGAAATCTTTGTGGTAGTCCGGCGGGCTCGTGAGTTGAGGCCAGGTGCCGAGGCTGCCGGTGCGTATCGAATTCTCGAATCGGGAGCGCTCGCCGTAAGCGTGCAAATCTTTCGGGCGGATTTCTGTAGCTTCCGACTCCAGAGTTTCTCCGCCCGCGGCCCGCGCTGCACCGACGGCCAACCCGGCCAGCACGGCTCCGTTTTTCAGGAACCGTCTCCGATCAGAAACCTTTTCCATCGCGGGTCTCCTTCCAGCCGCACTCTTTTCGTGGCGCCGGCGTCTCGCCGGTGATTTTTCTGATCTCCCATACGGCTCAAGAACGCCGGCGGGACGCCTGCGCCACGAGGCATCCCTTTCACAGCTCGGCGGAGCGGGCCGGCCTTAACTCTTCTTAACTTTGCGCGCCCAGAGATCCCAGTCCTTCGGGAATTCCTGATTGCCGGCTTCGGCCAGTTTCGCTTCTTCCGGGGCGAGTGTTTCGATTTTCCTGCCGCCCGCCTGGAGATGCATTTCGGCATTGATCTTCAGATAGACGCTGCGTCCGACGGAATGCATGATGCTGTTTCCCACAGTGATCCCGCCGTGTCCCCGCATCAAGGCTCCAGGATGATCGCCGAGTGATTGGGCGAGTGCTTTGCCTTTCGCCGCATCGTTGATCAGCATATTCGTCATGCCAAAAGATTTGCGAATGTCAAAGGTAGGCAAGCCCGTGCCGATGAATCCCCCCATGTGATAGACGGGCAGAAGTGGCTCGTTGATGGTTCCCATCACCACGACGGTTGGCGCGTGCGTGTGGACAATCGACTTGACATCGGGTCTTACCCTGTAGATTTCGGCGTGAATCCAGCGCTCGCTATAGAGTTTCCGCGTGTCGCCGTTCGCCGGAACGCAGTCGTAGTCGAGTTCCACGATGTCGCTGACGGTGACCAAGTCGGGAGCCAGCCAGCGCGAAATGTAAAAGTGATTCGGGTTCGTGGGATTGCGGACGCTGACGTGTCCGTAGCCGTCCACCACACCCTGATCCTGCAGAATGTGATTCGCGGTCACGAGGTCGGCTAATAGCGCATCCTTCTCTTGCGGCACTGGTTCCGGAGGCGCAGAAAGCGGCGAGGTACCGGCCTTGGACTCTTCCGCCGCGCCGAGCAATGCGCCCGTCAGCAAAAGGCTGGAGCCGGAAAGAAAACCGCGCCTGCCGAATCCGGCCTTGAGCAGATGATTTATCTCCATTGAAATCTCCTTGGAAATCGATTTGATGGCTTGCCCCTAACGGAATCCTCCATCGCCACCCGCGATGGAATTATTGCTAAATCTCGACCACTTCTCGAAAGGATTGGCAACTCATCGGATACACCGAGTGGCTGGCGTATGTCAATCACGGAATGCGGTTCTTACTTGAGATATCTCAAGGCGGAAACGTCTTCCGTGCGGGAGGTTTTGTAGCGCCGGCGTCCCGCCGGCAATAGGGCGGTACTGCAAAAACGTAAGAATTGCCGGCGAGACGCCGGCGCTACAAAATTCGTGGTGAGATATCGGACATATTGGAACGGGAAATCTGTATTGCGCGTCCCTAAAGGAACGAAAGTAGGCTATCCTGACGGGGTTTAATCTGAGAACACCTTGACGCCCGACACAAAGCCAGCGTTTTTGCAACGGTTGTACCGCGCTTTGCTTCGCGTCTTTCCAGATTGCATCACGCTGACGCAAGCGGTGGCATTCAATATGTTCCTCGCGTTTTCGCCCATGATTCTCGTGGTGCTGGGAGCGGTGGCCGGTTCTGCCGCATTCCGCCAGGCGCTGGAGGGAATCATCGATCGGCTGCGCATCGTGCTGCCGCCGGGAACGCTCGGCATTCTGAATAATTTTCTTGGCCGGCACAGCCTGCGATCCTGGCAATGGATTCTCCTGGGACTCGGCGGAACGCTTTTGGCGGGAACGCAAATGATGAAGCTGCTGATGGAAGGATTTCGCACGGTCTACAGGGATGAGGTATTGCCGGGCGCGGTCAGCCGGCACCTCCGCGCCTTGCTGTTGCTGACTGCCACGATCCTTCCTTCCATTCTCATCGTGAACCTTGTCGTTTTCGGCAGGCAGGTTCGCAACAGGATGCTGCACATTTCCTCCATGCCCGTGCTCAT
>PMOP01000156.1 GCA_003161495.1 Acidobacteriota bacterium
GCCGCTGCTACGCCGCTCTTGTCCATGTCCTCGATGGATTTTTCCGGTGTCCATTGCTCGAGCGGAAGCTGTTTTGTTTTTCTTGCGGATATGGCGGCAATAAATCCCGGCGCTGAAAAATGGTGGTGGGTGTCAATCCGATAGGGGCGGCCGGGGACTGGAGATCGCTCCTGTCCGCGGAGGAAAACATCCGGCAGAACCGCGGCGGCGCCGAGCGCGCCCAAACCAGCAAGAAATTTTCGCCTGGCTAGCCCCTCTGAAGGAGAAGGCCAACCTTTATCGATTGTTTGAGGGAATATTTTTGGCTTCATTCGGCGCTAACGTACACCGGGTTTCCTTCCACATGCAATACGCAATATGAGTGGCGCAGGCTTCAAGCCTGTGGGTTTTGATTGTGACAACTCGCGAAGCCGTCGCAATTAAAACCCACAGGTTTGAAGCCTGCGCCACTAAAACCAGACCGACCGGCGATTCCGGGAAAATATTTTTGCAAGCATCCGGCGGTTAAAACAAGATCATTAACAATTACAGCGAATAGTAAATTCCCGCTCGTGTCCCACCAGCGATTCACCTTGTTTGTGATGCTCGTCCCGATGCGCCATGACAATCTTCAAGCCGCCGTTTCGATAGAGCCCGCTGACTTCTTCTTCCCACGCGCGGCTTCCGTCCGCCGACCACTGAAACGGCAAGGTTTTGATGTGCCACGGCTGCCCGTCGAAGTCCCCCGCCAGCTTCAACGCGCTGCGAAGAATTGCCCGCTGTTGTTCGGCCTCATGTGGTTTTCCCGCCGGACATCCCAGCGGAAAATCCAGAAAACATGTTCGCGGAGGCTTTGCCTCTTCGGCGGCTTCGAGGAGCACGCTCATGCTCAGGGTCGGAACGCCGCGAGCCTCGAGCGCCCTGGCAATCACGGTAGTGGCGCGATGGCAAGCCGGGCAAAACGGAAAGAGAAAAACAAGATCGACGCCCTGCGAATCGTAAATCTGCTTGATCGCCGGAATGGTTTGCTCGACGAGCTCCGTGTAACGCTGGATCGAGCCCACCATGGAAACAGCGGTGTGCGCGAGCCGCTTGAATGCGCCTTCGGCTTCCAGTTCCTTCATGCGATCCAGCGGAAACGCGACGTTGAGATCTTCCGCCGCCCACTTGCGCACTTTCGTTTTGTGAGCAACCACCAGCCGCGACATGGGCGTGTCCCGATGTATCAAGCGAAACGAAATGTCTTCGGTCTCTCCCAACAGCGGATCCTCCGCCAGTTGCGCCCCACAACTGGCGAACAGTCCAATCGTGGATTCGGCGATCGGCTTCCGCAGCGGGGTTAATTTGGGGGGATCGAACACCGGACGGTTCTCGAATTTGCGGCCCGTAATTTCTTCAAAAAGCCGTGAATAACTGTAAGGCATGATCGCTCCAAACAAATTATACCGCCCAACTTGGCGAGCCGGCCCGTAAATTGCTCCTGCCCTGATCAATCCGCTCGCGTGTTCGTGTGCTTCCTTATTGCGGCCACGCCGCCTCGGGATCGAGGTTGAGTATGGGTTGCGCGCCGGAAACCGGAACCATGGGCCGAAGGTAAGGCCGCGCCGCCGCTTTGTGACAGGAGTAGCACTCCTCGAGCAATCGTTTATATTGCACCGTGAATTCTTTGCTGTCCTTCATCTCGATCGCTTTTCGCACCTTCGGCAATGTGCCGTTGTCGATGCCGTCGAAAATCGATTGCATATCCACGGGATTCCCGTCCGGCCCTTTCGGCCCCGGATTCAAATGCACTTCCCAACGAATACGGTTGCGCGTTTCGTTCAAATAATAGTTCGCCAGCGGCCAATTTCGCTTCTGGCCCGCAAACCACAAATTAGCAGCGAACATGCCCACTTCCACCATGGGATGAGAATTCGGCGGGATGAGGTCTTTTAAATGCGCCAGGTCCGCCGGCATCGTTGCGGGATTAGCCTGCGGAGTATTTTGCTGAGCCATGGCGGCCGGACGCTCCCACGACGAGACGAAAAGGCCGCCGAGGATTGCGCCCAACGCAAGCATTTGCAGACTTCGGATCCGATTCGTATTCATCATTTCGAATTCGCTCCTTCCAAATGTAGATAGGGACTGGCTTGCGAAAATGGCCGTTGTCCCTGCCTCGGTCACAAATTGTGGGGGATTATATCTTAGATATCGGACCGCAACTGCAACTTTGGGCCGCTCACGCTGCCAATCGAAAACAATCGTGGCATGGAACTCTGCCAGCCGAACTGCGTTTATTGGGATGGCGTGATTGTTCTACTGCGACGCCTGAAGGGAAGGTTTGTGATGCGCGTCGTCGGGGCGATGAGGGAGATGCAGATGCGGAGCGTTAATCAGTCCAGTCCGGGTATCGCATTGGCGCCTGGGTTATTCCGCCGCCCTGCATGACGCTTGTTAAAGTTCGTGCCAGCTCTCCCGCGGCTGCGGACTTCGATACAAAAGCATCCGCGCCAACCAGGCGCGCTGTCGTCGGCGTTTCATGGATGCTGAAAAATATAATTTTCGTCAAAGGCGACATCCGTCGGATGCGCAGAGCCGTATCGAAGCCCCCTAAAGTGGGCATAGACAGATCGAGAATGACCACGTCAGGAGACAGGTCGAGAACCATTTGAAGGGCCTCGACGCCATCCTGTGCCTCGCCGCAAATTTCCCACTGATCGTTGCCGGCGAAAAGAATACGCACACCCATGCGAACGATTTCGTGGTCATCCACAACTAAAAGTCGGACTGGAATATCATGTCTCCAAAATACATAGACAATTTATCAAAGGAAGTTGCGGAAGCATATACAGGGATTCCTTGATTTAATTACAGGCATATTGAGTGCCATTGAAATCCGGCCGTGTAGCTGCACCTTCTTAACAACTAAATGAAAACAATGGATTTACACGCTCCTCCCCGGTGTAGAATCGTAAAGTTCCGGGGCGCCGTACAGGGTGCAATTTATGAAAAACTTATAAATTGTCCTGTAGATTTACGCGCCACGAAACAATCCTTGCAGCCTTAAGTGGCGCAGGCTTCAGCCTGTGGGTTTTGATTTTGCCTGTGTCTTGGAAAACCCGCAGGTTGAAGCCTGCGCCACGGAATACAAAATAATCCTTCAGAAGTTGCGAAAGGGTTCCGGATGAAGAAGCACTTAGTTTGGTTTGCAGTGGCCTTCGCAGCGTGGACCATTCGTCCCGCGTTTCTCCCGGGACAGGGAAAGGCCGGCGGCACGAAACCGCGCAATGTTGTGATCTTCGTGTTCGATGGATTGCGATCCGGATCCGTCAACGCGGTCGATTCGCCCACCATGTTTTGGATTCGCGAGCATGGCGTTATGTTTGCCAACAGCCACTCGCTTTTTCCAACCTTCACCACCGCAAACGCCTCCGCCATCGCCACCGGACATTATCTCGGAGATACCGGAGATTATAGTAATCAGATTTACATCGGCCATCCCATATTTCTCGACGGCAACTTCGGCCGGCCGCCCGGAAGTTACGCGCCTTACGTGGAAAATGATCGCGTGCTTGGAGATCTGGACGCGCAATTCAAGGGAAACTACTTGAACGAGGAATCCTTGCTGGCCGCGGCGCGCAGGCACGGCTTCAACACAGCGGCCGTCGGAAAAATGGGGCCTGCGGCGATTCAGGATGTGAGCCAATTGAATCCCGTGAATGGCGGATTCGCAACGCCGCAAACGATTATTATCGATGACGGAACCGGCAGCCCGGATGGAGTGCCACTCGCGCCGGAGGTTAGTTCGGCTCTGGCGAGCGCGGGGCTTCCCCTGGCCACTCCGGCCCGCGTCCAGCCCACGGGAAACAACACCACTCCCGGAACAAAGGATACCAATTACGTTCAGCAAGCGTATTTCGCGGACGCGACGAGCAAAGTGATTTTGCCCAAGTTCATGAAAGGCGGAAAACCTTTCGCGCTGCTCTATTGGTCGCGCGATCCTGACGGAACACAGCACTTTCAAGGCGACAGTTTGAACAACCTCGTCCCGGGCATTAATGGCCCAACTTCCAAGGCGGCGCTCAAAAATGCCGACAACAATCTGAAGCAAATCCTGGACACCATCAACAGTGATCCCCAGGTGGCTGCGAACACGGATATTTTTTTGACCGCGGATCACGGCTTCGCGACGATCAGCAAGCACGAAATTGACACCGAAGGCCACGCGACGAACAGCTATTCGACGAAATGGATTTATAAAGACGCCCAGGGCCGTCAAGAGGTCAACACCGGATTTCTTCCAGTGGGTTTTGTCGCCATCGATCTTGCTCATGAACTAGGTTTGCCGCTTTTTGATCCCGACAGCCAGATCGATGGCCCGGATGGAAAGAAAATGTTTGAACCGGTGGACCCGGCCATCGCTCAGCAACTCCCCAATATCCGCCAGCACCCGGTGGGCGGAAACGGTTTGCTCGGCGGCACGGGCCGCATCACGAGCGAAACAGATGCGAAAGTCGTTATCGCGGCCAACGGCGGCTCCGACTTGATCTATCTTCCCTCTCATGATCCCGAGATGGTGAAGAAGATCGTCGCCTTCCTCGCTCAGCAGGATTATGTCGGCGGGATTTTCGTCGATGACGCGTATAAGAATGTTCCTGGCGCGTTGCCTTCGAGCTTCATTCGCTTGATCGGTTCTTCTTTAACCCCTACGCCAACGGTCGCCGTCACTTTTAAAACTTTTTCCACGAATCCCAATGACCCACTCATGACCGGCGTGCAAATCTCGGATTACGTGCTGCAGGAAGGCCAGGGAATGCACGGGAGTTTCGGAAGGGCGAATACGTTCAACTTCATGGCGGCGATCGGTCCGGACTTCAAGAAGCAGTACGTCGACGAGGCGCCGATCAGCAATGCAGACATTGCGCCCACGCTCGCGCAAATTCTTGGCTTCGATATCACGGCAAAGGGAAAACTCACAGGGCGTGTGTTGCGCGAAGCACTGGCAGGAGGCCCGATGCAGGTTTCATCCAAGCGGCGCACGGCTATCTCAGAAAGCGCAGCCAGCGGCAAGAAAACGATCTTGATGTACCAGCAATTGGCAAAGCAGGTTTACTTTGACGAAGCATGTTTCAGCGATGGTGCTGCTCAAAAAGCTCGGAACACATGTCCCTTGCACTCTGCGGAAACAAAAATACGAAAAAGGAATATTTTGAGCAAACAAAGGCTGGAAGCATTCACGGATGGCGTGATTGCCGTCATCATCACCATCATGGTGCTGGACATGAAAGTGCCCACAAGCGCCGACTTTGCCGCGCTCAGATCTGTCCTGCCTGTATTTTTGGCTTATGCGCTCAGCTTCACGAATGTCGGAATATTCTGGAACAATCACCACCACATGCTGCACGCAACCGAACGGGTCAACGGCCTGGTTTTGTGGGCTAATTTGTCCTTACTGTTCTGGATGTCGCTCGTGCCATTCGTGATTCGCTGGATGGATGAAACGCATTTCGCCTCTTTGCCCACCGCGGCTTACGGCGCGGTGCTGGTCCTGTGTTCCCTGTCCTACATTCTGCTCGAGCGCGCGATCATCAAAGTCAACGGCCCAAAATCAAAGCTGGCTCGCGCCGTTGGCAGGGACCGGAAAAGCCAGGTGTCATTCCTGATTTACACGCTCGCGATTCCCTTGGCCTTTGTGCGGCCGTGGATCGCGATCGCACTGTACGTCGTGGTGGCGATGACGTGGTTTATCCCCGATCGACGCATTGAATCGATGGAATAAGAAATGGGACTTGGCTGTCGTAGGAGCGAATAAAATTGTGCGCGACCACTGTGTGGTCCAAGCTGACCCCTGCCTTTGCTATAATCAGCAAAGGTGACTATGAGTCGACGATTCACTGGCTTCTTTAACGTAGCGTTTGTCGTAATGCTTCTCTGCGCCCTTTCTACGAATGCGCAGCTCATGTCCCGCTCTCTTTCCCGATCGTACCTCACTCAGGAGCGATCTGAAAAACAAGAAACTGCCCCCGACAACCCCGGCCTGCAGATCGACAAGAAACTGATTTCTGATTTTGGCGAAGTTACTCCCATGCTTTACCGCGGCGGACAACCAAACGAACACGGATTTGAGGCGCTGGCGAAGATGGGTTTTCAGATCGTAGTGGACATGCGCGGAGACCGGGATAAAGAACGTGAAGAAGTGACGCGGCTGGGCATGCAATATATACCCATGCCTTGGCGGTGTTCATTTCCGAAGGATAGTGTTTTCGCGGACTTTATCACGCTGATCCGATCAAATCCGGGCAAAAAGATCTTCGTCCACTGTCGTGTCGGTGACGACCGAACGGGTATGATGGTCGCAGCATATCGAATGTCTGAAGAGGGGTGGAGCGCGGAAAGAGCAAGGGAAGAAATGAATGCTTTCGGATTTTCATTCGTGCATAGACGCTTGATTTGCCCGCGCCTGGCTGACTATGAGGAAGAATTTCCAAAGCGGCTTGCGACAAAGCCAGCATTTGAAAAACTCCGGCCAGCAAAACAGGACCAACCTGCCGAGTAATGATCCAGCCGCGAAAGCTCGCAATGGTCTCAAAATAAAAAGGGCAAAAACAAATGTCATCCAGCTTGCTACTTCAAACATTTCCCCAGAACCGAACCCGGTACCTGCTTCCAGCGATTGTGTTCGTCAGCTCGATCTTGGCTGGGATCCCTCTACATTCCCAATCCAAACCGGCAGCCTCTCCGCCCGCGATCAACGTGACCCCGGGTACGCGGAACTTCCTGGTTTGGGGAGATATACGCTTCACCGATCCGGCACGATGCGATAAGAGCGACCCGGACGTAAGGCAGGCCATTGTGCAACAAATGGCCACGGTGGATCCGCATCCCGATTTTGCGATTCTAACGGGCGATGTGGTTTATCACGGACATGACAGCCACGATTGGGACATCTTTGACAAACAAACAAAGCCACTGAGGGATGCCAAGATCAAAATATTCCCCGTACTGGGAAATCATGATGTCGACGGAGGGCCTGGCAGGCCTGATTTTTCCAAGCGCTTTGCCGATCTAAAGAGTTACTCGCAGCTTGAAAAGGACGTTTGGTATTCCATTACGTATGGGAACTCTCTTTTCATTATGCTCGATAGCCAGAGCGATTACCGGCCCGACTCTCCGCAAGGAATCTGGCTGCGGGGCATGCTGAAGGGAGTGCCTGAAGACCTGGATTTTTTGTTTATGGTCTTGCACCATCCCATCGTGACGCATGCATCGCAAGAACTCAGCACGGTTCGCGTTTGCAAAGGGCAGAAGACCACGATTGTCGCTCCCCACGGCATTGAGGACAGTGAGAGAAAGCTGAAACTCCTTTTGGATGATTTTTCTCAGGCCCATCCGTTAACCAGATTGCTCGTTTTTTCGGGGCACAATCACAACTACGAAAGATATGCCGACGGCCGCATAACATACATTGTGACAGGCGGCGGCGGAGCAACGCCTTACCTTGTCAAACGCAATCCAAATGACGCGTATCACGACAGCGGGCCCACATACCATTACTGCAGAATAGCTTTAGACGACGTAGGTCTGGCCTTCGATATGTTCAAACTGAACCCGCAAGATGGCACATGGAAACTGGGCGACACATTCCGCTTACCGCGACTCTCAAAGGCATCGAGCCAGCAGTGAAATTGTTATTCTGTTGAGTGCCGGACCCACTTTCGCGTGTTCGAAAATGGAGTCGAGCTGGAAATTGTCTCGCTTTCCAGCGAGGATGTGCCACTGAAACATCAGTTTTACTTCGCTGGGGGGAATTGGGGTTTGCTTGGAAGGGATCCGATCTTGGACCAAAGACGCCAGCTTGATAACTGGCGTCTTCGGATGGTTGCGGGGGTTGGATTTGAACCAACGACCTTCGGGTTATGAG
>PMOP01000170.1 GCA_003161495.1 Acidobacteriota bacterium
CCGACGGCCGATGTCGAGGGATATGACGCGCGCGCGAAGCTGATCATCCTGGCGCAAGCCGGTTTGCGCGTTCGATTGCAAAGCGAACAGATTCCTTGCTGGCCGATTTCTTCCGTGGAGGCCGTGGATTTTGCGTACGCGCGCGAATTGAGCTGCACCATCCGCCAAATTTCTCTGGCCAAAAAAGAAACGGAAAATGGATTGAGCGTGCGCGCGTTTGTGCGGCCCGCTCTTGTTCCGGTTTCTTCGCTCGTGGCGCATGTCGAAGGCAGCAAGAACCTGGTGATGGCCACGGGACAATACGCGGGGCAAATGGTGTTTTCAGGGTTCGGGGCGGGCGGCGATCCCACTGCCGTCGCGGTGGTTTCCGATTTGTATTCCATCGCGCGCAGCGGCGCGGCGCCCTCCGGCAACATTCCTGAAGTGGAGACGCCGAAAGATGTGAGCGGGGAATTTACCGCGCCGTATTATTTGCGATTCGTGGTCAAGGACCGGCCGGGGATTATCGCGGCGGTCGCGACCGTGCTGTCTCGGTACGGGATCGGCATCGACGCGGTGCTGCAGCGGCCGGGATATCCGCATTCCGCGCTGCCGTTCATCATTACTTTGGAGTCCGCCCGCAGCGCCATGCTGGGATGCGCGCTGCAGGAAATCAATCGGCTCGATTTTCATGTGGAGCCTGTGCTTTGTATGCCTATTCTCGTGGATTGAATTTCTGCGTCTGCATTACGTAGCACAGGCACTCTTGCCTGTGCGGTTTTCTAGATCGCGGCGCACCCATCACGTGATTCACGACATAAAATTCGCACAGGCAAGAGTGCCTGTGCTACTGAAATGCGTTAGAATCCAGCCACATTCCTTCGCGATTGAAAATGGGAGGGGCCATGAAATCAGCTTCCAAGTCCGCGTGCTTTCTGATTGCATTTCTTTTTGTAGCTGCGTTCGCGCAAGCGGCGACGGTGACGGGCTCGGTGAAAGGTCCGGACGGAAGTCCGTTCCGGGGCGCATTCGTGCAAGCGCAGAATATGGGGACGCGAGTTCTGGTCAGCGTGTTGACGGACAAAGGTGGGCGCTACCGGATTGACAATTTGCCCGCGGGAAAATATCAAGTGCAGGTGAAAGCCGTCGGCTTCCGCGGCGATCCGCGCGCCGATGTGAGTCTGGCGGCGGAACAGAACGCCTCCTACGATTTCGCGCTGCAGCAGGGGATCGTGCGCTGGAGCGACCTTTCGCAATATCAAGGCGAAGTTTTGTTTCCCGAGGCTAAAGGGAAAGACTTGCTCGTCGGAAAATGTTTCGCGTGTCACGGGTTTCAATCGCGCATGGCTTCCGCGCGCCGCGATGAAGAGGGTTGGCGCGACCGCGTCCATTACATGGCGGAATCCATGCACTTTTTTCTGGGAGGAGTCGGCGCTCCATTCGACGACCAGAACGCCGCGGACGTTGCTACATACATCAACTCGTTGTTCGGCGAGGAATCCGTTTTGCCGAAGTCTCCGGCTGAAATGCCGAAGTACAAGGAACTGGTCCGGTCCTTCAACGACGATGCGATGAAGATTGTCTACGTGGAATACGAATTGCCTGGTCCGAGCCGCATGCCGTGGAGCGCATTCCCCGACAAAAACGGTAACTACTGGATGCCGTATTACGGGAATGCGAACAAGATCGGCAGGCTAGACCCGAAAACGGGAGAGGTGCAGGAGTATCCGGTGCCGAATCAGGGAACGGCTGCCATTCACTCGGCGGTGCCCGCCCCGGATGGCAGCGTCTGGCTCACCGAGCAGGGCTCAAACAAAATAGGGCGATGGGATCCCGTGACTCGAGCGATCACGGAATATCAGGATGCGTATATTCCTGGCAAGGAAGGAACGCTTGCGGGCGGGTCCAAGCACACGCTGCGGATCGATGCGCAGGGAAGAATCTGGGCGACGGGTGGCCCGCTGACCGTGTTCGATCCGAAGACGCAAAAATTCACGCAGATCAAGGAAGTTCCATCCGCGTACGGCCTCGTGCTGGACAAGGACGGAAATTGCTGGTTTGCGGAATTTGTGCCCAACGGAAAAATTGGAAGAGTGGACGCGAAAACGCTTCAGGTGACGAAGTGGCAGCCGCCCACTCCGGATGCGCGCCCTCGGCGCATTCAGATCGACTCCGACGGAACGATTTGGTTCAATGAATTTCAAGCCGGGAAGATTGGGCACTTCGATCCGAAGACGGAAGCGTTCCAGGAATATGCGCTGCCCGGTCCGGAAGCGACTCCCTACGCGCTGGAAATCGCCACGAATCACACGCTGTGGTATTCGTCCGAACATCTCGATGTGATCGGGAATCTCGATCCGAAGAGCGGGCACGTGACCGAGTATCCCTTTCCGCAAGCGGAAAACACCATGCGTGAATTTTATCTCGATGCGCAGGGACGCATGTGGTTTGGCTCGCCTGCGAACAACAAGGTCGGGTATTTTTATCTAGCCGGGTCGATGCAGCGCGCCGGGGATTGATTTAAGTAGCACAGGCACTCCTGCCTGTGCGGTTTTCGCGATCGTAGTTAATTCGCCGCCGTCGGCAAAGTCTACAAACCCGCACAGGAAGGAGTGCCTGTGCTACTTCGCGCGCCTAACGGCGGAGCCGAACGCCTTCCAGATGCGCCAGTTTCCAGCGGGCTGCTCCAGCATGCGCTCCGGATGAAATTGCAGCCCGACAACAAACTTTTCTTTCGCGTCGTAGAACCCTTCGATCAATCCATCTTTCGAGAAGGCCATCGGCTGGAAGCGTGGCGCGAGGTCGCGAATTCCCTGGTGATGGTAGCTGTTCACGCGCAGAGTTTTCCGTTGATACCATTTCTGCAACGGACTTCCTGCCACGATGGAAATCGGATGTCTGTAGCTGTCGTAGCGTGGAAAATCAATGTGCTTCAGGCGCGATTTCTTTTCTTTCTGCACATCGCCATATAGGGTTCCTCCGCAGACAATGTTGAGCAGTTGCGAGCCGCGGCAAATGCCAAGAATGGGAAGATTTTTTCGCAACGCGTGGCGAATCAGCTGAATTTCAATTTCGTCCTTCAGAGCGTGCGTTTTTTCGAGATGCGAATAATTTTCGCGCGTAGCTTGGAAATGTTTTGGCTCGATGTCCTCACCTTCTACAAGCAGGAGGCCTTTCATGCCGTCCACGTAGTCGGGAAGGCACACGCGAGAGCCTTCCACTACGGGGACCATAACGGGAAGTGTTTTCAAACGGATGAGTAGCGACAGATGAAATTCGCCAACGTAGTCGATGTATTTGTTCTTTCGGACGGTTCTGCGAGTGACCACCAGCACTGCGGGGCGTTTCATCGGAGGAGCGTCTGCAGCGCGCTGACCAGCTTGGCGTCTTTTTCGCGCCCTTGCGAAGCAACGCGGATATGGAACTGATCCATGCCGATTTTGTTTGAGCAGTCGCGGACGTAAAGCATATGGTCGCTCAGCAACCGTCCCTGTAATTCCGCCGCCGTCATGCCGCTTTCAATTTTGAACAAAACAAAATTTGCGCCGGTGGGATAGACATCAATCCCGCGGATCGCCTTGAGGGAATCGTACAACCATCGGACATCGCCGATCAGCCGCTTGCGGCCGACATGGTAATCGGCGTCGGTGGCGGGAAGCAGCGACAAGAAATACTGCGCCAGTGTGTTCACATTCCACGTCGGAATAAATTGCCGCATGTGATTGAGCATGTACAGATTTTCGCTGTAGCAATAGCCCAAGCGCAGGCCCGGGACGCCGCAGTGCTTGCTCATACTCCGAATCAGCAGCAGATTGGAAAACCGGCCGGCGTCTTGCAGCAGGCTTGGAATTTTCTCTCCTGCAAAGTCGATGAACGATTCGTCGACGATGACCATCTCCATGTCCTTGGCCTGACTTAGAAAATCGGTCATTTCTTCGAGAGAAAAAAGCTGGCCCGTCGGATTTCCAGGGTTAATGATCAGCAAGGATTTCAGGCCGCGCTTGCGCGCCCATTCCAGATAGTGCGGCAAATGAAGCGTGTATCGTTCGTCGGGATTCAAGGCATAGAGTTCGGCGTCGCGCTGATCCTTGAGTTTCTCGATGTACTCGCCGAAGGTGGGAACCGGCACGGCGATGCGGTCAATCAAAGTCGTGTTGATGAGGACGATGAGTTCGGTCGCGCCATTGCCAATGATCAAGTGGTCCGGATTGACGTGCAGTACGGCCGCGAGATGTTTTTGGCTGCTCGCCGGATTGCTCGATGGATAGGACTTAATCAGATTGGGAAAGTTGTCCTGAAGATCGCGCAGCATCGCGGGGGTTGGATAGTAAGGATTAGCGATAAAACAGAAATCGATAATTTCCTTGGCTTTTTCATAGCCGACGAGTTCGGCGAGGGAAGGCGAATGGGAGGTTTCGTAAAAAAGGTGCCGTCGAAATTCGGCAGGGGAAAGAGCTGCAGCCGCCTTGTCCATGTTCTTTTTGTAGCACTGTAAAACAGGGCTTACAAGCATTGGTTGATTCGTGGGAGCGGTATTGTAGCGCCCGCCTTCAGGCGGGCATTTTTTGATGCGCGTACACATGCTCGCCTGAAGGCGAGCGCTACACCAAATCGCCGCGCCACCAGCGGGCGGAGAACACGATGAACGCGGCGGCGAGCCAGCCGCCTGCGTACATCGGCTGCGCGCCCCAATGCATGATGGGGGAGTGCATCAGGCCGAACCAGGAGAAGACGGCGGCGATCAGGCACCAGATTGCGGCACGTCCGAAATTTCGATCGATCATTTCGGTGATGAGCGCGGAGACCACCAGCACCAGGAAAAGAAATCCGTTGCCGAGTCCTTGAATCGAGGACCAATAGATGGAGCGATTCAGCGCCGCCTGGACTTCGGGATTTGCGGCGGACAACTTCAGGGCAGGTAAAGCGGAATTCACGGCGGAACTCACCACCACTCCCGCGGGCAAAACTAAACCGAGCAGCACGGCGTTCAAATATTTTTGATCCACGCGATGCAGCGTCGCGCGTCCCACTCCAATCGCCACGTACGCAATCATCGCGGCGAGAATCGCCCAGGGGAAGAGCTGCGCCATGAAAAGCGAAATTCCGCTCATGAACACGGCCAGAAAAATCACGGCTGTCCAGAAACAGAATCCGATGCGCGCACCCATCATTTTGTAGGGCGGGTGCAGCGCGGCGACGACGGGCGTGATGATGCTCCCACCCACGCCGCACAAAAAAGTTCCGACGCCGTCGCAGGCAACGACCAGGCGCGCATCGTAATTGTCCCCGGCCGAGTTCGCTCCTTCCACCGAGGCGATATCCTGCAGCACCTGATAAATCGCCATCGGCGCGATCACGGACAGGTAGGGAATCGCGAGAGCCATCGCCTGCAGCATGCCGGGAGTGTGAACGAACGGAAGCTGCAAGGAAAAACCGTTCCAGGCGGGATGAATGTAGCCAATCGACAAGCCGATGGCGAGAGGCACGAGCCAGGCGACGAGGAAGGGAGGAATTCTCCACTTCGTGATGGGCACATTGGCCAGGACCGCTGTGGCGACGATGGTCAGCGCGACAATTCCGACGAGCGGCTGATCGAATATGCGCTGCAGCAGAACCATCGCAAGATAGGTGTACATCGCCGCGCCGAACACCGTCATCATCGCGGGTTTGGGAATAAATTTGCGGATGGTGCCCGCAAGCGGCGCGGCCGCGAGCTTGATGATTCCGGTCCACACGACCGCGGCGGCGCCGACTCTCCAGGCAAGCTCCTGATCGTGCGTCTGCAAGTACACGGGCAGCATGATCGACAACGTGTAGGCGATAATCCCCGGCACATTGTTGATGTATACGTGCGCGGTGACGCTGGCGCGGCCTTCGCGTTTCGCGAGTCCCACAGCAAGCGCAGTCAGTCCCATGGAGCCGACGAAAAATCCAAGAGCGAAGCCCGGCAAGAGATGAGACACGCTGAATCCCATGGCGATGCCGACCGGCAGGAGCAAAAACGCGGGGATGATCATCTGCGCCACGTTGAAGCCGACCTGCGCAACCGTGGCGTCTACGTCTCCGCGTTCGAGCGCCCACCAGCGCAGCGCAAAGGGCTGTCCGCTTTCCGCCATTCAGGTTTCCTCGGGCACTGATGTAGCACAGGCACTCTTGCCTGTGCGGTTTTGTAGACTGAACGCAAGCGCTGGCTTACCTGGCGTCGCGAAAACCGCACGCACGCCTCGGTTTGCTTGGCATCGCGAAAACCGCACGCACGCCTCGGTTTGCTTGACATCGCGAAAACCGCACAGGCAAGAGTGCCTGTGCTACTAAAATCTCAAATCTTGAATGATTCCTGCGCTTCCGGCACAAAAAGTTCCTGCGGCGTGAGCAAGCGCTTGGCAAGACCCTGTTCGTGCGAGTAGCGCAGGAACGTGCTCAGCGCATGTACGTTGGGTTCGATGCCATAGGGCCAGAAATCTTTTCCCATCAGCGCGCGCGTATCTTCCGCGTGGCGAATCAGCCAGGGGAGCATGAATTTCAGCGCCGCGGTTTCGTGCAAGTCTTCATAGGCTTCGCGCTGCGCGAGGACGAAAGCCTTGTAAAGGGATTGCGCGACCCAGGGATGCTTTTCGTAAATTTCGCGGCGAATGACGACCGTGTGCATGATCGGAAAAATTTTCGTTCGCTGGTAATATTCGCGCTCCACCGTTTCGTAATCCTCAAAGAGCAGGCGGACGTTTCCCGAGCCTGGCGTGAAACTGGAAGGGGTGCGCGGCGAGTAGATGGCGTCGATTTCTCCGTCGTGAAGCATCCGGGAAAGCGTCTTGTCTTCGGGAATATTTTCCAGGCGAATTTCCGGCGGCAGGGAAACGCTTTGCTTCTCGGTTCGCCCCGGCGTTTCTTCGCCGCCGCGGAGATACGTGACGCTGGAAACCGGAACGCCATATTCATCGCTCAAAATGCCGCGAATCCACACGCACGCCGTCAGTTGGTATTCCGGATTGCCCACGCGTTTTCCGATCAGATCTTTCGGCTCGCGGATGCCGCTGTTGCGATGGATGAAAATGCAGGAGTGCCGGAAATAACGGGAAGGAAAAACCGGAATGGCCACAAACGGTTTGGGGTCCCGAAACAGGGAAAGCGTGTAAGAGGACAGAGACATTTCGGCGACATCAAATTCCTGGTGGCGGATCATCCGAAAAAAAGTTTCTTCGACGGGGATGTTGATGTAGGTCAGGTCGATGCCGTCGATGGGAATGCGGTCTTCGAGCAACGCGCGCGTGCGGTCATAATTCCAGCAAGCCATGGACAGGCGAAGCTTGGACATTTTCATCTCTCCGTCGTGAGCGACCCGCAACCGGCATCTTACGCTTAACTCGGGTTGAATTTGCGCGAGGTGTGATAAGAGCAAACGCCCGTTCCCTTTGTCAAGCGATCCGATTTGAGTAGCCGATTTGAGTATTCGATTTAAGTAGCACAGGCACTCTTGCCTGTGCGGGTTTGGGGATTGCCGCTGATTCGTGGCGTACGTTCGTGGCGTGCCTTCAGTTTACAAAACCGCACAGGCAAGAGTGCCTGTGCTACATGAGAGCGAGTGGCGGGGCGGGGTGCATTTCCTCTAAGATGATTGACAGATGAGAATGCCAGGCGGATTCGGAGGCATGGGATCGCAGCGCGGGATGGCTTCGCGCGCCGAGCGCGGGCACGGCTCGAAAGGCACGCGCGAAGATGCGCCCGACGCGAGCAAGAAGAAAAAGCTGCGCGTAGTCGATCAGTTGCCCGAAATCTGGGCGCTCATGCGGCCGCGCCGCGGTTTGCTGGCGGTAGGCCTGGCGCTGATGGCCATTAACCGCGTGTCCGGTCTTGCGCTTCCCTACACGACAAAATATCTGGTCGACAACGTCATGATTCACCACCAGTCACGGCTCTTGATGCCGCTGGTTGGCGGAGTGCTGTTCGCCACGATTCTGCAGGGCGTAACTTCCTACACGTTGACGCAAACTTTGTCGAAAGCGGCGCAGCGAATGATTACGGAGCTGCGCAGGAAAGTGCAGGAACACGTCGGGCGATTGCCAGTCGCGTACTACGATGCGAACAAGACGGGCGCGCTCGTCTCGCGCATCATGAGCGACGTGGAAGGTGTACGGAACCTGATCGGCACCGGCCTTGTGGAATTTCTGGGCGGCTTGCTCACTGCGGCCATCGCTCTCTACATGTTGTTGCGCATCAGCCCGGTGATGACGGGACTCGCGGCCGGGCTTTTGCTCGTGAGCATGTTTGGGCTTCGCAAGGCGTTCAGCGTGCTGCGCCCAATTTTTCGTGAGCGCGCAAAAATCAACGCCGAGGTCAGCGGGCGGCTCACGGAATCGCTCTCCGGCGTGCGCGTAGTGAAGGGCTACCACGCGGAAGCGCGCGAGCACGAAGTGTTCACCCAGGGCGTACAGCGATTGCTCGACAACGTCATCAAATCGCTCACGACCATGTCGATGATGAGTTTTTCGACGACGGCGTTGGGCGGCGTGGTCGGCGCACTCGTGATGCTGGTTGGCGCGCATGAAGTTATCGGCGGAAAAATTACGGTCGGCCAGTTCATGAGCTACACCGCGTTTCTGGCGTTCATGATCGCGCCGGTGTTTCAGGTGGTTGGAATTGGAACGCAACTCACCGAAGCTGTCGCCGGGCTCGAGCGGACGCGGGAAGTGCTCGACGAACGTCCCGAGGACGAAGACCCGCGCCGCACCGTCACGCTGCCGGACATTATCGGCGAACTCGCATTCGATAACGTCACCTTCGCGTACGAGGAAGGCAAGCCGGTGTTGCACGAGGTGAGCTTTCTTTCGCAGCCGGGAACAGTGACGGCGCTCGTGGGTTCGTCGGGCTCGGGAAAATCCACGATCATTGGACTTGTTGCGGCGTTTCACGTTCCGCTTTCGGGGCGCGTCCTCGTGGACGGTGTCGATCTCGCCACGGTGCGCCTCGATTCGTATCGCACGCGTCTCGGCGTCGTGCTGCAGGAGTCGTTCCTGTTTGACGGAACGATTCGCGAGAACGTGGCGTTTTCCAGGCCGTATGCGAGCGAGGAAGAAATTCTGGCGGCGTGCCGCATCGCGCGCGTGGACGAATTCGCCGAACGTTTTCCGGATGCCTACGACACGATCATCGGCGAGCGCGGCGTGAAACTTTCCGGCGGGCAGCGCCAGCGCGTTTCGATTGCGCGCGCGATTCTGGCCGACCCGCGCATCCTGATCCTGGACGAAGCGACTTCGAGCCTCGATTCCGAATCCGAGATGCTGATTCAGGAAGGCCTGGCGCAGTTGATGCGCGGGCGCACCACATTTGTCATCGCGCACCGCTTGTCCACGATTCGCCGCGCCGACCAAATTCTGGTGGTCGAAGGCGGAAAAATTGTCGAGCGCGGAACGCACGTGTCGCTGTACGCGCTCGCCGGACGATATCGCGAACTCTACGACAAGCAGCATGGCCTGGAAGCCAATCTGTTTCTGGCGACAGGTGAAGGAGAAATTCCAGAGCCGGCGGAAGCGAATGGCGTCGCGGTCAAAAATTCCGATCCGGATATGATTCGGTTGTTGCGCGACCGGCCGGCGTAGGGGACGTAGCGCAGGCACTCTTGCCTGTGCGGTTTTCGAGATTGATATCGGCACGGGGATGTAGATTCAGCGTTCACAACTGCGCAGCCGAGAGTGGCGTTGCGGTTTTCGCGATCAACATTGGCACGGGCTATGTGCGCAGCTTACAAAACCGCACAGGCAAGAGTGCCCGTGCTACATGAGGGACTACGCAATCGTGGGGCTCTCGGCGCCGCGCGCTACCTTGCGGGGCTGAACCACTTCCAAGTCGGG
>PMOP01000185.1:0-1166 GCA_003161495.1 Acidobacteriota bacterium
TAATACCGCACACCTAGCACAAGGGCGCCCGCCACCACAACGCCCCCCGTCAAGAATTTTCGCCGGCTCACGTTCTCAATGGAGCTCATGCCATTTCCTCCGCAGCTTGCTTGATCGCTGCGCGAATCCGCTGATACGTTCCGCAGCGGCAGATGTTTCCGGACATTGCGTCATCGATTTCCTGGTTGGTTGGATTTTTCTTGCTGTTCAATAGAGAAATCGTCTGCATGATCTGCCCCACCTGGCAATACCCACATTGCGGCACGTTGATTTGCATCCAGGCCTTCTGAACTGGATGCAGACCATTCATCTCGATGCCTTCGACGGTGGTGATCTCTTGTCCCGCCGTATCGCGCATGGCCATCACGCAGGATCGCTTGGCTTGTCCATTCACGTGGACTGTGCAGGCGCCGCAAAGCCCGACGCCGCAGCCAAATTTTGATCCGGTCAGTCCCAAAACGTCGCGCAAATACCACAGCAGAGGCATTTCAGGATCGCCGCTGAACGATTGTGCAGTCCCGTTGATTTTCAATTGAATCATGGCGACTCCTCGCTTCGAAGTTGACAAATAAACAGGAGCACGTTCCGTTCCAGTCCGAACGAAGTCTTCCATCTGGATGCAACTTCTTTTGAACCTTCCGGTTAGAGTGTTATGCGAAGAGAAGCTAAGGTTCGTTCGGATATACGGAAGCGATAAGCGATGTCAGCTTATGGACAGTGGCTTTAGTCCGCAGACACCGCGTTCCAACCCTTCCGAATCATGGCGCGCAGGCAAGTCAAGCGATTCCACGATAAATACGCTTCCATTCGAACTAAAGGCCAGCGACGATTTCAGACAAGAACCAGATACGGCGCTCGGTTTGATCGATCCATACCTCGATTAGACTCGCGGTCGCCACGTCATCGTACGTATCGCAAGTTTCGTGTGCGGATCGAAAATAGCGCGTCAATGCCTGATTATCGGCGTTGAGTTCCGCCAACATTTCTTTCGGGGCGACGCACTCGTCGTTATTGTCCTTCAGTCGCTGATGAAGCGAGATATCGCTGATCGAACGCAACGTGGTTCCCCCGATTTTTCGCGCGCGCTCGGCAATATCATCCGTCATCGCGAAGATCTGTTCAGCGTGTTCGTCGAGCAGCAGGTGGTAATCCCGAAAGTTTTGCCC
>PMOP01000185.1:1241-2079 GCA_003161495.1 Acidobacteriota bacterium
TTTCACAAGGCCATTCCTTTGTCGTGGATCCCGCGAACTCTTAGCTGAGGCGATACGGTCATCAATTGGAATTGACGCTCACAAGTTTGCCGCAACATTCGGGGCGTGCCGGCAAGCTGGAACGGTCCCAGCCGCCGCCGAGCGCTTGAATCAGCAAAACGGTGTTCGCCATCCGCCGGCCGAGGATATTGACCGCCGTCACTTCGTCCTGAAGCGCAGCACTTTGCGCTGTGATCACCTCCAGATAACTCGTGACACCGCCTTTGTACCGCGTGATGGAAAGATCGAGCGAACGCTGCGCCGCCGTCACTGCTTCATCCTGCACCTTTGCTTCATTCTCCAGAATTCTTACCGCCGCGAGGTTGTCTTCCACCTGCTGAAATCCGGTGAGCACGCTTTCTCGATAAGCAGCGACTTGAAAATCGTAAGCGGCTCGCGCCTGATCAGTGAGCGCACGCCGCCTTCCGCCGTCGAAAACCGTTCCCAGTGCTGATGCCCCGATAGACCAGAGCCCGCTTGGCCCGTTCAGCAAGGTGCTGATGCCGGAGCTCTCAAATCCTCCTCCAGCCGTTAAGCCGATGACGGGATAGTAGGCGGACTTAGCAACTCCAATCTGAGCGTTCGCGGCTGCCACGAGTCTCTCCGCGGATGCGATGTCCGGACGTCTTTCCAAAAGTTCCGAAGGCATGCTGATAGGGATAAGTGGAGGCGGCGCGGTGAGAGGAAGTGGAGGAAGACTCAAGTCAGCTGGAGGTTTTCCTACGAGAATGGCAACCGCGTGTTCGTACTGCGCGCGCAAGACACCCACATCAATGGCCAGCGCGCGAGTAGTATCCAG
>PMOP01000185.1:2140-3811 GCA_003161495.1 Acidobacteriota bacterium
TCGGCATCCAGGCTGCGCGCCTGAAAATAATCAATCGCCAAATCCGCGTGCATGCTCAGATTGACGGCCGCCAAGTCCGCGGCGCTGGCTTGTGCCTGCTCCCGGTAAGACTCCACTGTGCGGCGCACACGGCCCCACACATCGGCTTCATAGGAAACATCGACAGGCAAGATAAAGTCGTTATAGGTAATGCCATCAAAAATGGAAGTTGGTGGCGGGCGACGGGACGATGTCCGCGTTCGAGTCCCCGAAAGGCCAGCCGTAACTGTGGGATAGTAGTCTGCTCGGTAGTAGCGCAGAACGGCTCGCGACTGCTGATATTGCGCCTCCGNNCCGTCCACCAGTCGCCACCAAGATTTTGGTCATTGGGCTGGGCAGGCTTCCAGTCCGATGCTTCTTTATAGGCGGGAGGAGTTTCGACCGATGGAGTCCGGTAGTTCGGCCCAACCGCGCATCCAAACATGAGGGCTACGAATGCGAGGAGGACTTTCAGTGAAGATGTTTTCGCGGCGTTTTCGGCGAAATAATTCTCTCGGCGGCCGTTCATTTGGCGTCTCCCGGCAGAGTGCCTTGAACGATTTGTACTTTTTGTCCCGAGACGATTGAGTCCGGCGGGTTGATAACGACTTGATCGTTTGCGTTGAGGCCAGCCACGATCTCAATCTGATCTCCGAAATCGTGGCCTGGAGTTATAGTTTTGAGCGTGACATTTCCGTCTTTGACGATGCCCACTTGCAAGCCCTCTGAACGGAAAATCAGGGTGTTCACCGGAAGCAGGAAGGTGGAGGCTCGCGTCGGTATATTCAGGTGTACCTCGGCGTACGAACCCGTAAGCAATGTGCCAATAGGATTGTCCACATCGATTTCGATCAGCAAGGTTCGTGTCGTCATATTGATGGCTTCGGCCGTACGTACTAACTTTCCCTGGAATTTGCGCCCGGGAAATTCGGCGAGAGCCAGATCCGCGGTCATGCCGACCTTCACGCCTTGCGAATATTCCTCCGGCACATTTACGTAAACCCGCAGGACGCCGGGTTGCGCGATGTGAAAGAGATCGGTTTTCACGCCGCCATTGCTGCCGGAATTGATCAGGTCGCCGATATCCGTATTGCGAGCGGTTACGACGCCGTCGAATGGGGCGTAAATTTTCTCAAAAGATTGCAGCGCTTGCAGTTGTTTGACGTTGGCTTGCGCGGCTTCAACGGTCGCCGTGTTTGCATTGTAGTTGCCGACCGCATTGTCTACATCCTGCTGAGCAACGGCATTCGACTTGAGTAATCCCTCGTATCGGTTTTTGGTAATCTCGGCAAGCGCGAGATTTGCTTTGGCGGTATTAAGGTTGCTGAGCGATTGCTCCAGTTGTTGGTCAACTTCCGGAGTCTCGATCACCGCGAGCAATTGTCCTTGCTTGACGTGCGCTCCAATGTCGACGTACCACTTCTGCAAATACCCATTGGTGCGCGAATAAATGGGTGAAGTAATGTACGGTTGAACATTTCCAGGAAGGATGATTTCCTGCGCGGGCGTCGTCCTCTGCGGCGACACGACCGAAACCGTGGTGAGGGCCACCTGCGACGTCTCGGTACGCAGCTTCGAGTTCGCTGTGACTCGTGATCGGATCCCGGATCCCACAAGGCCGCCGGTCACAAACAGCGCAACAATCCCGATTAG
>PMOP01000109.1:0-3739 GCA_003161495.1 Acidobacteriota bacterium
GCCTGTGGGTTTAGATCTTGCAAGGCCTAACCCCCACAGGCTGAAGCCTGCGCCACTAAAACCGCACATTTCAAGATGCGCGAATTATTTCTTCCGCCGCTTCGGCTTTGTGGCGCGGACTTTCTTCGATGCGCGCGATATCACGATGGCTTCGGCTTCGATTTCCACCAGCATTTCCGGGGAGACGAATCCTCCCACTTGCACCATCGCTGTCGCTGGGCGAATCTTGCCAAAAAATTCCCCATGGGCGCGGCCGATTTTTTCCCACTCTGAAATATTCGTGACGTACATGCGCGTGCGCACCACGTCTTCCAGGCGCGCTCCGGCCTTGTGCAGCGCGGATTCGATGTTGCGCAGCGTTTGCACGGTCTGCGCGTAGGCATTGCCTACGCCCACGAGGTTTCCATCCGCGCCGGTGGCTGTCGTGCCTGAAACGTGCACCGTGTCGCCCACTCGTACGGCTCGCGAATACCCGATGATCGGCTCGTATTTCGTTCCTGTCGAAATATTCGTACGTTTCATGATCGTATTTTCTCCTGACTGGAAGGCGCACTATTCTGCCACGAACATGCATGCATTGAGAAACTGGACAACGCCTCTCGAATCCACTTAAGCTGGACTTGCGAGGAAGAGAAAAGCTTTAACACAGAGAACACAGAGAAAAGCGGAGAAAGACAAAATAAAGGAGCCGGTCGTTGCGCTGCAATAATATCCTCGACGCCATTGGACACACGCCGCTGGTGCGGCTGAACCGGCTGACCGCCGGACTCGACGCGGATATTTACGTCAAAGTCGATTACATGAATCCGGGCGGCTCGGTGAAGGACCGCATTGGCATCGCCATGATCGACGATGCTGAACGCAAAGGGCTGTTGAAGCCGGGCGGCACGATCATCGAAGGAACTTCGGGCAATACCGGGATCGGACTCGCGCTGGTAGGCGCGGTGCGCGGCTACAAGTTGGTATTCACGATCACGGACAAGCAGTCCAAAGAAAAAGTGGATCTGCTCAAGGCGCTGGGCGCCGAAGTGATCGTTTGTCCGACGGCGGTCGAGCCCGACGATCCGCGCAGCTATTATTCCGTGGCCAAAAAACTTGCCAAGGATATTCCGAATTCCTTTTATCCCAACCAATACGAAAATCTGATGAATCCCGAAGCGCACTACCGAACGACCGGCCCCGAAATCTGGGAAGATTCCGGCGGAAAAATCACGCATTTCGTGTGCGGCATGGGGACGGGCGGAACGATCAGCGGCGTGGGACGCTACCTGAAGGAAAAAAATCCTGACGTGAAAATTATCGGCGTCGATCCGATCGGTTCGCTGTATTACGAATTCGCGAAGACGGGAAAAATCGGCAAGGCCAAAACCTACGTGGTCGAAGGAATCGGCGAGGACATTTTTCCCGCCACCATGAATTTCGGCATTGTGGACGATGTCGTCCAGGTGAATGACCAGGAATGTTTTATCTGGGCGCGGCGGCTTGTGAAGCAGGAAGGAATTTTCACCGGCGGCTCGGGCGGCGGCTGCGTTTCGGGCGCGTTGCGCGTGGCCAAGGGGCTGCCGAAGGGGTCTTTCGTCGTAGCGTTTTTACCGGACACGGGAATGCGCTACCTCAGCAAAGTGTACAGCGACGAATGGATGCGCGAGCGCGGCTACGTCGATTCGGAAGTGCCGCTCACCGTGGAAGACGTGGTCAACGCGAAGCACAAGGTTGGCAAAGACCGCGACTTGATTGTCGTGGGCCCCGATCAGACCGTGTTTCATGCGCTGCACACCATGCAGACGCAGGACATCTCGCAACTGCCCGTGTTTGAAGCCAAGCAGCCGGTCGGCGCAATTTACGAAGATCAAATTCTGAATCTCGCGCTGCAGGGAAAAGATCTGCGTAAGATGGTAATCCGCGAAGTAATGACCAAGCCTTTGCCGACGATGTCTTGCGAAGCTCCGGTCGAGCGGCTCACCTATTTGCTGAGCCACGAGGAGCCCGCCGTGTTCGTGCAGATGAGCAACGGCCGCCTTGAAATCATCACAAAATATGACGTGATGGGCACCATCGCCGGATTGATGGAGCAGAAGCGGTAAGTAGGACGGGCTTCAGCCTGTCGCTTTTCTATTCGATGTTCAAAACGCAAACCAGACAGGCTGAAGCCCGTCCTACTTAGGCTTTTTCCCCGCGCTGAAACAATTTTGCAAATTGATCCTGCGAAGCCGGCGCGACGCCGACGAGGGAAAGATTCGCGCGCACGTGCTCGACGCGACTCATGCCCACGAGAGCCGTCGTAATTCCCGGCGTCGAGCGGACAAATTGCATGGCGCGCTCAGCGTCGGATTTCATTCCGAGCGCGCTCGTCACGAACGGCGGCAAGCCGCGCGAGAGCTGGCCCTGCAGCATAGAGGCGCTGGCCACGAGCGTCACGCCGAGTTTGGACGCGGCGCCCACGATCGGCAGGCGCGCGCCGTCGAGCGGTTGATTGGCGCGCGTTAATGCTTCGGTCATCCCCAGGTTGCACGGCAACTGCACGAAACGAAAATGNNGCCAGCCCGTAGAAATGAATTTTCGCCGCGGCCACGGCGGATTCGAGAAATTCAAACGCGGCGCGCAATCGTGAGTTAAACATTTCGCGCGGCACTTCGCCCAATTGCGTTTCCGGATTGTGCAGGTAATACACGTCAATCGTTTCAACGCCCAGATTGCGGCGGCTGCGCTCCAGCTGGTCGGCAATAAATTTCGGGGCCATCGAGTGGCATCCGGCGGCGACGTCGCCTTCGCGCAAAATTCCTGTTTCCACGTACTCGCGATTGAAATATTCGCCGGCGTCGGCCGGCATGTCGCCGTCAGGAGTGAGGAAGCCGCCCTTGGTGCAAATCACGAGTTCTTCGCGCGCGTAGCCGCGCCGCGCAAGTTCCGCCAGCGCCGCGCCCACGGATCGCTCCGAGCGCTGAAAACGGTAATTGATCGCGGAGTCGATCACGTTCACGCCGGATTCGACAGCTTCCACAATCGCGTCCGTGTACGCTTTGTCCGTGCGCTCGTCGGGTTCGCCGAGATACGTTCCGATCCCGATCGAAGAAAGCCACAGTCCCTGCTGCTCGCGAAAGTGCCCTTCGGCCGCGCGCCCGGCAAATCGCGCGGCGTATTTCTTCGTGCCGTCTGGTGTCGCAAACGTGGCCATTTCACCTCGCAGATTGGAGAGCCGCAATTATACTCGGCTATCGAAAAACACGCCCTTGTAAACGACGAAAGTAACGGAGGTCAGTGGCGCAGGCTTCAGTCTGTGGGTTTTGATTTGCGGCGCGGAAACCCACAGGCTGAAGCCTGTGCCACTCCGATCATCGTTGCTAATTCTCAACTGTGGGCGGCGCCAGCAATCGCGAACACGCACGCAAAATCCGGCGATACGGCCATTCGCTGTTGCGGCGCACGCTGGCCTCGTCTTGCAGCACGGCGGCGGAAAAGCGCGCGGTGCTTTCGCGAAAGAAAATCTCTCCTACGCGCGGTTTCTTGTGGAACCATCGCGCGAGCAAGCTGAGTTGGTCCTCGAGTTCGCGAAAACTTTGCTGCGAAGCGGCTGCTTTTGCGGGGAGCGAAGCTTGCTCTCCCGCGCCTTCCAGCCACTCGCGCAGGATTTGCTCGACCGAGCGGGGCTCGGTGGCAAGCTCGGCGAAGCGCAGCAGGCGCGGCTCCTCGATGCGTCCGGCGCGCACGACGAATACGGCCACCGTGTTTTCTTCCGCCG
>PMOP01000109.1:3773-13112 GCA_003161495.1 Acidobacteriota bacterium
AAATCGAGCGCTTCGCTTGCCGCTTCGCGCTCGCGTTCGAGTTCCGCCGTGAGCGATGCGCCACCCGTCGCGAGAAACGCGACGACGCGGCCGACTTCCGCGTCATATTCTTCCTGCGTGCAACCTGCGAAACACGGCGCAAGACACATTTTCATTTCCGAATAAATACAGCCGGGAAAGCTTGGATCGCGCCGAATCTTGATCTGGCAGCGGCGAATTTTAAACAGGTCGAGAAAACCGGATGCGAACGTATCAGCCGCGCGGCGCGACGCGAAGGGCCCAAAATAAAATCCGCTCCCATTGATGCGCCGCGTGGCGTAGCAGCGCGGATATGCGTTCGTGAGACTGACCTTGAGCACGACGGGCGGCCGCAGCCGCGCGCGCTCGCGATACGCCGCGGGCCAAAGCCTCCGCGCATGCTGCCAGTGCAGCAAACTCAATTCAAACGGCGACCCCACAATGCGGTAATGCACGCGCGCCGCGAACTCGCGCAAGTTCAGCCGTTTTGAAGCAGGATCGGGCGCCCCAAGTAGACGCTGAAGGCGCTGCCGCAGATTCGCCGTGCGCAGCAAGTATGGTTTCGCGCCGACGAATTCCGCGCGAGGCTCGACGGCAAACACTGCGGGCCGCGCAGGAACGGCGGAAAAGAATTCTACGTCGTGCGCGGCGTCGAATTCAGCGGTGGAATCGAGTTCTTGCATGAAAGGCGGTGGCTCGTGATTCGTGACTAGTGACTACTGACTCGTGGTGAGTCGACAGTTGAGCGTAACTCTGAATTCTTCACTGGTTACGAATTACGATTCACGAATCACTTTCCTCATCCGTGTTTATCTGTGTGCATCCGTGGTTTCAATATGTTTTCAACACCCACGCCACAATCACCAGGCGCTGAATTTCGCTCGTGCCTTCGTAGATTTCCGTGATGCGCGCGTCGCGGTACATGCGCTCGACGGGATATTCGGCGCTGTAGCCGTTGCCGCCGTGAATTTGGATGGCCTTGTGCGTTGCGCGCGTGGCCAGTTCCGATGCGAATAGTTTTGCAATTGCAGCTTCCATGGAAAAGCGCGCGCCGGTGTCCGATTTCCATGCCGCTTTGCGCACCAGCAGGCGCGCCGCGTCAATTTCGGTGGCCATGTCGGCGAGCATGAACTGAATCGCCTGGAAATCCGCGATGGGATGGCCGAAGGCTTGCCGCTCGTGCGCGTAGGCCAGCGCTTGCTCCAGCGCGCCCTGCGCTATACCGGTGGCCTGCGCGGCGATACCAATCCGCCCGCCGTCGAGCGTAGAAAGAGCGATCTTGTATCCTTCGCCCTCATTCCCGATGCGATTCGCGGCGGGCACTTCGCAATCGGTGAAGGACAATTCCGTGCAGGCCGTGGCGTGGATGCCGAGTTTTTTTTCTTCCTTGCCCACCTTGAAGCCGGGCGTGCCGCGTTCGACGATGAGCGCCGTGATTCCTTTTTCGCCCTTGGCCGCGTCGGTATTTACGTAGACGATGGCCGCGTCGGCCACGCCGCCGTTTGTGATCCACGCTTTTGTACCATTGACGATGTAGCGATCGCCTTGAAGCACGGCCTTGGTCGTGAGCGCAGCCGCGTTCGAGCCGGCCTGCGGCTCGGTCAGCGCGTAGCATCCGATTTTTTCGCCGCGCGCAAAGGGCAGGAGAAAAGTTTTCTTTTGTCCTTCCGTGCCGAAGCGATGAATCGGATCGCAGTACAGCGAATTTTGCACGGAAAGAATCACGCCGGTGGAAGCGCACACGCGGGAAATTTCCTCGATCACGATGGAATAGGAGACATGGTCGAACCCCGCGCCGCCTTCGGATTCCGGCAGCGCCACCGCCGTCAGGCCGAGCTCCGCGGCCTTGCGAAACGTTTCTCGCGGAAAATGCCCGGTCTCGTCGATTTCGCGCGCCAGCGGTTTTACTTCATTCTCGGCGAACTCCCGCACCGTGCGCTGCAGCAATATTTGTTCTTCGGTGAGTGCGAAGTTCAACCGTGGCTCCGGAGATAATTATGCACGTTACGAATGCTGGACAGTAATGCGTGTTTCGTTTTTGTAGCGCCCGCCTTCAGGCGGGCATGCTTTCAAATTTACAATGCCCGGATGTCCGCCTGAAGGCGGGCGCTACAAAATCGCAAAGACTCCGATGCCGCACAGCTTCTATTGAGCCAGCGCTTTGCGCAGCTTCGTGTACGTTGTGGAAAGCTCTTCCGGCTCGAGGCGCGTTTCGCTCACAGTGGTCATGAAATTAGTGTCGCCGGTCCAACGAGGGACGAGATGCATATGCAGATGATCGGCTATGCCGGCGCCGGCGGAACGGCCGAGATTCATTCCAATGTTGAATCCGTCCGGATGATAGACATCGTCGATAGCCGCCTGCACGCGTTGCAAGAGGAGCATCATCTCCGCCGCGGTGTCTCGTTCAAGGCCGGAAAAATCAGCGGTGTGCGCGTACGGGACAATCATCACGTGCCCGGACGTGTAGGGATAGCGATTCAAGATGACGAAATTTTTCACGGCGCGCTGAACGATGAGCCACTCCTCATCGCTATTCGCGGCATGCGCGGTGCAGAATACGCATTCCCCTACGTTCTTGGGTGCGGCAACGTATCGGTAGCGCCAGGGCGTCCAGAGGTAATCCATAGGGAGTGTATGGGCCGCGGACGATGAAGTGCCAAGGTCCGCTGCGCCGTTCTAACTGGGCGTCACAGCGGGCGTGGAACCCGGTGCAGCGGGCGCGCCGGAGTTGACGTGATCCTTCAACTCCTTGCTGGGCTTGAAGAATGGAATCTTCTTGGGCGGCACCTCGACCTTGGCCCCGGTCTTCGGATTGCGCCCGGTGCGGCCGCGGCGCTGGCGCGTTCGGAAACTTCCGAAGCCGCGTATTTCGATGCGGTCGCCTCCCTGCAGCGCGCCGATGATGCTTTCAAAAATGGTCTCGACGACGGCTTCAGATTCTTTGCGTGGAAGTTCTGTGACGCGAACCACTTCTTCTACCAGGTCCGCCTTTGTCACGGTGGAATCGGTCATTGATGTATGCTCCGCCTAATCCTAAAAATTGCACCACTCGGTGCCAGGCCCGGACGCGCCTCGGGAACGCTCCACCTGCTCGCGGGAGAAAAATACCCCAGCGGGCGGCCTTTGGTGGCAATTCCATATCACCAAATGCGGCTTAAGGGAAATATTATTTACACTCCGGCCGGGACCGCCGGAGTTGCTACACGGAACGCTTGGCCATAATCGCATCACCGATCGTGGCTTTCGCCGACGACTTCGTCGACCGGTAATCATCCATGTCGCGGCGTTCCGCCTGCTTTTGCGCGCCACGGTAGCTGAGCCCTATTTTATGCTGATCTTGACTGATCTTTACTATTTTAAATTCGTAATCACGGCCCGGGTCGAGCAGCCCGCTTTGCCGGACGCCGGGACGCGGCGGGGCTTGCGTTTTGTCGCCCTTGCGGCGGTCGTCAATTTCCGAAATGTGGCAGAGGCCTTCGATCCCCTCGGCCAGCTCGACGAACGCGCCAAACGTCGTGACGCGCGAAACTCTTCCGCGCACGAGGTCCCCGACCTTGTGCTTTTCAAACCACGAAGACCAGATGTCGTTGACCTGTTTGACGCCGAGGGAAACGCGGCGCGAACCCGGCTCGATCTTCAACACTTTCGCTTCGACCGTGTCGCCCTTCTTATAAACCTCCGAAGGAGTCTTGATTCGTCCGGTCCAGGAAATGTCGCTGACGTGAATGAGCCCGTCAAATCCTTCCTCGATTTCCAGGAAGGCTCCGAATTCGGTGAGGTTCCGAATTTTCCCGGTGACCACTGTGCCGACGGGATACTTTTCCGCAAGCTGTTGCCACGGGTCGGATTGCGCCTGTTTCATCCCGAGCGAAATTCGCCGCTCGTTGGAATCGACGCCCAACACAATCACGTCGACGTCGTCGCCCACTTTGACGAGTTTCGATGGATGCTGCTTGCGCTTGGACCAGGTCATCTCGCTGACGTGCACCAGTCCTTCGATGCCCGGCTCGAGTTCCACAAATGCGCCGTAGTCGGTGAGGCCCATGATCTTGCCCGTCAGCTTCTTTCCTTGCGTGTAGCGCTCTACGACCGAGGCCCACGGATCGGGAAGCAACTGCTTGCGCCCAAGCGAGACGCGTCCCTTTTCCTTGTCATACTTCAGAATTTTTACTTCCACTTCTTCGCCCGGCGAAACGGCGTCCAGCGGGCTGGCCACGCGGCCCCAGGACATGTCCGTAATGTGCAACAATCCGTCTATGCCGCCCAGGTCCACGAACGCGCCGTAGCCCGTGACGTTCTTGACGACCCCGCGCACGATCTGTCCTTCGGCCATCGTTTCCAGCATGGCCTTGCGCTGCGACTCCACTTGTTCGTCCAGGATCGCGCGGCGGCTGACTACGATGTTCCCGCGCTTGCGGTTCATCTTCAGCACACGGACGGTCAGCTCACGGCCCTTCCATTCGTCGAGGTCGCGCACCGGATGCAGATCGGCCTGCGACGCAGGCAAAAATGCGCGCACGCCGATGTCCACCACCAGGCCGCCCTTGATGTGGTCCACGATTTTTCCGGTGATGTCGGACTTCGTGCGGTACGCCTCTTCAATCTTGCCCCACGCGCGCCGCCGCTTCACGCGTTGGTAGGACAGCAGTACCATTCCTTCTTTGCGGTCGCCTGTGCGCTGTATTTCCACCGGCTGGCCAACCACCAGGGGGAACGGCCCATCCAGTTCCGCGAACTCTTGTGCGGGAATCAGCCCCTCAGTCTTGCCGCCCAGGTTCACCACCACGCCCAAGTCGGTGATTGCCACGACCTGGCCCGATTCGATCTCGCCTTCCGCCGGCGCCTGCTGCGGCACGGCGTACTGCTCCATGAGCTGTTCCATCTCCGCGTTCGATTCCGTGGGAGCCTCGCCAGTTTCAATGGCGGTTTCCACGGCTTCGCTCACGTTGGTATGCTCGACGGCAGCATGCCCATCCGGCTCTGCCACGGGTTCTGTGGGATTAACCGTGACAACAGCCGGCTCCGCAGGAGGCGGCGCAGCCGCGGCAATTGGATCTTGCGTTTGAACCGCGCGAGGCTCAGCCTGCTCGGGTTCTACGTTTGAGTTTTGTTCCGGCGCCGCTGTCGCGGCGGTTGCGGTCTGTCCGGCGGAAAATTCCGCGCCGGGGTTTTCATTGTCGGAAAACATCTTACTGCCTCCAGTGAGGTTGTTGCCTTACTCCCAATTGAATATGCCCAAGTTATCTTCCGAGACACGGGGAAGTGCAAGGAAGGAAACGCGGCTTCCCACCCAGTTGCCGCACCGTGGGGATAATACCTGCGGTTTGTGGCCTATGTCAATGAAAGGGAAGGGCGTGATCTATGATTTGCTATTCGTGAAACATCCCAAGTTGGAACGCTTGGGTGCTTAAAGTCGGTCCCTTCCGGTCGCAACCTCCCCCTTGGAGGTAAAGGGGTTTGCATTCAATCATCAAACGTATACAGGTTCTGGGCGCCGCGAAGCACAAATCACGCGTCACGGGTCACGATTCACGAATCACAAGTCACGACCTCATCCGCCCGGCTTGGCGAACTTCCCGCCGGTAATCGGGCGCAAAGAGTTCGATGGTGCGGCACATTTCATACAGGCGGGAACGGATCCGCATGCCCAGGCGATCGGTAAGAGAATCCTCGCGTGCCGCGGAAACCGCCTGGCCGGAGGGAAGTTGGGTTTTGCGTGACGCAGGCATCGGAGTTGGCCCGGAGGTATCGAGATAATTTGTGGTCAGCAGCGTGATGCGCCGTTCGTTGTAACGCGAATTGAGGATGTGGCCGACGGTTTCGAGCGCCCACGGTGAAGGCTTGCTGGAGCCGAGATCGTCAAGCAGCAAAACGTCGGCAGTCAGCACGGGCTCGAGCACGCCGAGTTCGCTCGTCTGGCTTTCCGGGTTGTAGCTTCCCTGAATTTCCTTGAGCAATTCGCGGTAGTCGTAAAAAAGTCCGGTGTGCCCGCGCAAAACGATTTGCCGGAGCGCCGCGACGCCGAGGTGCGTTTTGCCCGCGCCACAAGGCCCCATCAGCAGCAGCCCCGTGTCCGGCCCGGCTGGATAGTCGCGGGCAAACGCTTCGGTGACAACCTTGGCTTGCTCGAGGCCGTGATTCCACTTGGGAAATTCGGGACCGTTTTCAATGTCATAAAGTTTGGTATCGAAGTTGTCGAAGTCGCAGTGTTCGTAGCGCGTGGGGATGCGCGCACGGCCCATCGCTCGCGCGCTGCGATCCTTGCCCGTGCAATCGCAGGGCACGGCCCAGACGCGCTTGAGTGTGTCGGTGCCCTCGATGGGCTTCAGCCAGGAACCGCGCGTCATTTTTTCTTCTTCCGCGACGCGCTCGACGGTCTTCCATCCAGTGCCGCCGCACAGCGGGCAATCAGGTTGCGCCATGAAGCCAGCATAGGCGCGCCGCTCACGTTGCGCAAGCCGTCCTGCCCTGTTGAAATAGTTGGGAGTGTGGAAAAAATATGTTTAACCACAGATGAACACAGATAAGAACTGATGAAAGACAAAACCTGGTCTCCACGGGAAAAGTAGACCACCGCCTATCAGTTTTTATCCGTGTTCATCTGTGTTTATCTGTGGATTCAGCCCTTATGCACGCGGATGACTTTCGGCGGAGGAACCCGCGCCAGGGCGTCGTCCTGCGGCCGCGCGGTGACCGAGCGGAGCCCGCGCGCCAGCTCCTGCTGCACGAACGAAGTGAATGCTTCCATCTGGTGCTGCATTTCCGCCATTTTTTCGCGCATGTTCAAAATGATTTCGATGCCCGCGAGGTTGACGCCCATTTCGCGCGTCAAGGTGAGAATGACTTCCAGGCGTTCCAGGTCGGAATCCGTGTAGAGCCGCGTATTGCCATCGGATCGCGAGGGCTTGAGAAGTCCCACGCGTTCGTAAAGGCGCAGCGTTTGCGGATGTAGTTTGTACAATTCCGCCACCGCAGAAATCATGTATCCGGCGCGAGCCTTTTTTCGTTTTGGATTCACGCGCGTCATCGCTGCGCTCCTTATGCCTTGGCCCGTTCAAAAAGATCCTTGCGAGGATCTTCCGGCGCGATTTTTTCCAGTTCCCTGAGAAGTTCCTTCACGCGTTCGTCCACGGGCTTCGGCACCACGACTTGCAACTCGATGTACTCATCTCCCCGTTGCCCCGGATTTCGTACCGAGGGCACGCCCTTTTCGCGCAGGCGGAGTTTCTGCCCGCTGTTTGTCCCCGGCGGAATGCGCAGGGGCCGCGAAGGTCCGTCGATCGTGGGCACTTCGATTTTCGCGCCGAGCGCCGCCTCGGTGACGGTAATGGGCACAGTGATATAAATATCGTCGCCGCGGCGGTCGAAAAACGGGTGCGGCTGAACATCGGTGATGATGTACAGATCTCCCGGCGGTTCGCCGGCTGTTCCCGCATTGCCGCGTCCGGGCACGCGCACGCGCGAGCCGGTTTGCACGCCCGCAGGAATCCGAATTTCAATCGTATCCGCGCGCCGCACGCGTCCATCGCCGCCGCAGACACGGCAATTATTTCGCGTGCGTCCCGTGCCGCCGCAGTTTGAGCACGTCAAATTAAATCGCATCTTGCCGCTGGTTTGCGTGACCTGCCCGGAACCGCCGCATGCCGTGCACGTTTGCGGCTGGCCGACTGTGCCCGTGCCGTGGCAATTCGCGCAGGTGTCCAGGCGCGAGATCGTCAGTTTTTTTATCGTGCCGCGAACGGCTTCCCAGAAACTGATTTCGATCTGGTATTCGAGACTCGTGCCTGGCTCGGCGTGCGAAGGCGCTTCCGTTGCCGCTCCTCCGCCGCCGCGAAAGAACTGGCCGAACAGATCGCGAAAGCTCGGCCCCGCTCCGCCCTGGCCTGCTCCGCCGCCGAAATCGAACCCGCCAAAATCAAAGTGAACGTCGCCCGCATCCTGTGCGGTNNNNTGTTTGAATTTTTCTTCCGAGGATTTGTCGCCCGGGTTCAGGTCCGGATGATATTTGCGGGCGAGCTTCCGGTAGGCCTGCCGGATTTCCTTTTGCACGGCCTTGCGGGAGACGCCCAGCAGTTCGTAGTAGTCCTGTTTGGTGGTCGTTGCCATAGGGTATCGGTGACTGGTGACTAGTGACTGGTGACTGGTGATTCGTGACTAGTGATTCGTGATTCGTGAATCGTGATTTGTAATTCGTGATCAGTCACTCGTGTGCCTCGTTCCGTATCTCGTCCAACAAAAATCGCCGGTGTCGCCTGGCAGATCGCCTGACACATTCCAGGACATACCGCCTGACACATCCCAGGACGCGCCACCTGACATACCGCCTGATGTATCGCCTGCCACACCGCCTGCCACACCGCATTACTCATCGCATGACGCATCGCGCATTGTGGGTCGCGGCTTCAGCCGCGACATTCAGGGCTGTACAAACGGGGCTTCAGCCCCTGACGCCAACTTCACAACTTTTCCCAGTGCGCATTGATGGCCGCCAATTCCTGCTGCTCGCGCTGGTGATCGTCACGGCGGCGCCGGCGTTCTTCGTCGAGCTTTCCGCCCATGCCCGCTTCTTTTTGATTGGCGCGATCGATCCAGCGATCGATCCACGCCGTGCGGGCTTCCACGCTCGGCACGTCCGACCGGAACCGGATCAGCGCTCCGCTGATATCCACGGCGCGCGGAGGAAAGTCTGCGGGCGGCGCTTGCTGTGTTTCGTAAAAAAGCCGCTTCCAATCGGCCGTCGGCGTTTCCGAAAGCACGATCTGAATCATGAACAAATCTTCCCGCAACTTTTGAATGGCGTGCGGCGGCCCCGTCCTCTTGATGCCCTCGTACGTCGTCAACGCTGGCTCCTGTAAAATTGGCTAGAACAATTCGTGCCGCGCGGAAACCCGCTTTTCGGCTTTGTAGCGCCCGCCTTCAGGCGGGCATCCGGTCGCTCCCAAATGCCAACCTAAAGGTTGGCGCTACAAACCCCTGCTCCAAACCCGCGCCAAACTTCCGCGCGGCCCGCTCCGTTTAATTCGGCTTCTTCGTTTCGTCGGCGTCCACGTACTCGGCGTCGATCACTTCGCCTTCCGGCGCGGGGCCCGCTCCGCTCTTCGGAGCCCCGCCCGATGCTCCGTCAGCAGAACCGCCGCCGGCGCCCGCTTGCGCTCCGGAGGCCTGCGCGGTTTTGTAAAGCACCTCGGCAAGTTTGTGCGAGGCGTTGTCGAGTTGCTGCGTCGCCGACTGAATTTGCTCGAGGACGCCGCCCGCGAGCGCGGTCTTGGCCGCCGCAACGGCTTCTTCCACCGGCTTCGTATCGGATTCGGACAGCTT
>PMOP01000006.1 GCA_003161495.1 Acidobacteriota bacterium
ACTTCTTCGACGAGGTCCACTTCGCGTGCCACGTCTCCGCGCCAGGATGGCCGCCGGCATTTCCACACGGCCGCCGGCGATTCCGCGCTGCTTCGTGCCGCATCCGAACGCTCCGGCGCGAAACCCAGGCCCGCGAGAATCGTTTCGATCTGCGGGTCGGGCACGTCCGCTCCCATCACGCGCAGAAATTCCCTGCGAGTCAACTCGATCAGCGGCGCTTCGGCGCGCCCCGGATAAACGTCCACCTTGCCCGCGAGGACTTCGCCGCCGCCCACTTGCTGAATAAGTTCGGCGCAACGGCGCGAAGCCGTTTCCGCCATTTCCGGATCGGCGCCGCGCTCGAAACGCATCGAGGCTTCCGTACGCAGGCCGAGAGTTTTTGATGTACGGCGAATCGCGATGGGATCGAACCATGCGGATTCGAGCAGAATGTTGCGGCTCGACGAACGAATTTCCGATTCGGCGCCGCCCATCACTCCGGCGATGGCCACGGCTCGCGTGGCGTCGGCGATTACGCACATTTCATTTGTGAGCGCGCGCTCGATGCCGTCGAGCGTGCGCATTTTTTCTCCGCCGCGGGCGCGGCGCACGACGATGCGCTTCTCGGCCAGCAAATCCATATCAAACGCGTGCAAGGGATGCCCGAGTTCAAGCATCACGTAGTTGGTCGCGTCCACCACGTTGTTGATCGAAGTCTGGCCGAGGGCTTCGAGGCGCTGGTGGAGCCAGTCTGGCGACGGGCCGACCTTCACGCCGCGCAGAACGCGCGCCGTGTAGCGTCCGCACAATTCGGGCGAATCAACCTGAACGCGCGTCACGGCCGAAGTTTGCTCGGACGATTCGCGCGGGCGCGGACCCACATGTTTCAGCGGCAAGCCGTAGAGCACCGCCGCTTCGCGCGCGATGCCGTAATGTCCCAGACAATCCGCGCGGTTGGAAGTCAGTTCGGCATCGAGCAGCGGGCCGGCAGCCGTTTGCTCCAGAGCTTCCACAGCCGTGCCGGAAAGAGACAGCCGCGTCCGCAGTTCTTCCGGCGGCGCCGTAAGCTCGACGAATTCTTTCAGCCAGTTGTAGAGAACTTTCATCGTTCGTCTTTGGTGTGCCGCAGCCGAGACAGCTCAATCGCGTTCAAGGCATGACCGGGGCCGATTACTGTAGCCCGCCTCTTCAGAGGCGGGGGTTGGTCGGCGATGTGTCGGCAACCTCCCGCCTCTGAAGAGGCGGGCTACAGCAACACGGCACAACCCACGCCCGGCAATATTTTTACGCAAACTGCCGCAAGAAGCGCACATCATTCTGAAAATAGAGCTGCAAATCGTTGATGTTGTATTTGAGCTGCGTCAGGCGCTCGACGCCCAGGCCGAAAGCGAAACCGGAATAGCGCTTTGCGTCGTAATTTACGAAACCGTACACGGCGGGATCGACCATGCCCGCGCCGAACAGCTCGATCCAGCCCGATTGCTTGCACACATTGCAGCCCTTGCCGCCGCAGAACACGCACGTCGCGTCCACTTCCACGGAAGGTTCGGTGAACGGAAAATAGCTGGGGCGCAAGCGCGTTTTTATTTTCGGCCCGAGAAATTCGCGCACGAAATATTCGACCGTGCCCTTGAAATCGCAAAACGTGATGTCTGTATCGACGGCCAGACCTTCGATCTGGTGAAACATGAAGCCGTGCGTCGCATCGGGATTATCGCGGCGATACACTTTTCCGGGCACGATGATGCGCACAGGCGGCTGCTGCTTTTCCATCGTGCGCACTTGCATGGGAGAAGTGTGCGTGCGCAGCAGGAGAGGCGAGGCGCCCTGTGGCGCGGCCATATAAAACGTGTCCATGTTATCGCGCGCCGGATGATGCTCGGGAATATGGAGGGCCTCGAAATTGTAATAGGGAGTTTCCATCTCCGGGCCGGAAACGACGGAGTAGCCGAGCGAAAGAAAAATTCGCTCGATCTCCTCGAACGTCTGCCGCAGCGGGTGCCGCGAGCCGAGAGGGCGCGCGACGCCGGGAAGCGAAAGGTCTTCGCGTTCGCGGGCGAGCACGGATTGTTCCGCGGCGGCTTCGATGGCCACGCGCCGCGATTCCAGCGCGGCTTCGATGTGCGCCTTCAATTCATTGAGCGACTGGCCGACCGCGCGTTTCAATTCCGGCTTTGAGGGCTTGAGCCAAGTATCCGTGACTTGCGTGAGCACGCCGGATTTGCGGCCGAGCCACGCATCGCGCAGAGATTTCCAACCGTTTTCGTCTGTTGCGCCGGCGGTGTCCTGATCGAACTGCTTGCGCAACTCGCCGAAACGCGCTGCCACCTGCTCGGGCGTCGCGGCGTCGAGCGGCGAGAGAATTTTTCCGGTCGAAATCGGATTCGGGTCCATTGTATGGTGGACTTTCCCGGTGGCGCCGGCATCTTGCCGGTGATCCTTGGCGCGCGAAATCGCCGCCGAGACGGCGGCGCCACAATACCGCCGTCCCAGCTACGAATTATTTTGCGTTGGATAAGTGCGCTAGGCCTTGGCTTTTGCGCCGAGCGAAGCCTTAGCCTGCTCGACCAGCAGCGTGAATCCCGCGGCATCCTTCACGGCAATATCGGACAGGATTTTGCGGTCGATCTCGACGCCCGCGGCCTTCAGCCCGTGCATCAACTGGCTGTAGGAAATTCCGGCGTTGCGCGCCGCCGCGCCGATACGCTGGATCCACAGCGTGCGAAACTGGCGCTTGCGGACGCGGCGATCGCGGTAGGAAAAACGCTCCGCGCGATTCACCGCTTCCTGAGCGGATTGATAGAGCTTGGATTTTGTTAGAAAAAATCCCTTTGTGCGCTTTAAAAACTTTTTGCGGCGCGCGCGGCGTTTTGTTCCGCGTTTTACTCGAGCCATTTTATTTTCTCCAGTGCGGAGGCGCAGCACATTCCGGAGCATTGAGGCGAGTCCCCGCGCACGGGAACCGGCACACAATCGGAAAGCGAGAGCGTCTCCACGGCGTGTTTAGAAGCTCAGCGAAAAATTTTGCGTTTCGCGAAATTCTTGCGAGCATTGGTCCGGTCCGCTTTCTATTTGGACCGAACCCGCTGGCCGGCAGGCCCACCGTGGCGGGTTGCGCTCTGCCTGGCACAGCAAAAAGCAAAGAATCGATTTCGTATTCGTAGCACAGGCAAGAGTGCCTGTGCTACTCGACTCCCTAGCCGTACGGCAACATCTTGTGAACGTTCCCGGCATCCGCCGGGGAAACCTGTTTCATTTTTTTCAGGCGTCGCATCCGGTTGGCTTTTTTGGTGCCCAGCAGGTGCCGCTTGCCGGAATGCATGCGCATTACTTTTCCCGACGCCGTGATCTTAAACCGCTTGGCGGCGCCGCGATGCGTCTTGAGCTTGAG
>PMOP01000331.1:0-658 GCA_003161495.1 Acidobacteriota bacterium
GAATACGGCACGGACACGCTGGAAATTCACGCGGATGCGATCAAGCCCGGACAGAGCGTGCTCATCAGTGATGACTTGCTCGCGACCGGCGGCACCGCCGCGGCTACGGTGGATTTGGTGCGCAAACTTGGCGGGAAAGTGGTTGGCGCATCGTTTGCCGTCGAGCTTACGTTCCTGAACGGCCGCGCCAAATTGCCGGGAATCGACGTCTTCACAATGATCCAGTACGATAAATAGAATGAAAAAATCTTGGAACCACGGATGCACACAGATAAACACGGATAAAAACGAAAAGAGAAGAAGATTTATTTTGCTGAGTTAGTGGGCTGACGGTGCGAAATTCCCAGGGCACGTTTTCTTTCTCTTCAGATTTTGTTTTTATCCGTGTTCATCTGTGTGCATCCGTGGTTACTTTCTTTACCTGTCCGCGCTGGCGGACTACCTCGAAGAGAACTACCCCGGCGGCGACGGATACGTTGAGGGCGCGTACGGGACCTGCGGTCGGAATTGAAACCAGGAAATCGCAGCGTTCGCGCACCAACGCGTGCAATCCCTTGCCTTCGCCTCCCAGAACAATTCCCACGGGAATCTTGAAATCTACTTCGGTATGGAGCTTTTCGGCTCGCTCATCGAGACCCACCAGCCAATAGCCCGCTTC
>PMOP01000331.1:692-4214 GCA_003161495.1 Acidobacteriota bacterium
GCGAGCGAGGTGCGAACGATGGCGCCCAGATTTTGCGGATCTTCAACGCCGTCGAGGAGAACCAGCAACCCGGGAGCGCTCTCCGCGGGGCGGGGTTTCAACAGGTCGTAAAAACTGGTGGCCGGCGAGGAGGCAACGAATGCGACCACACCCTGGTGTTCGCGAGTTCCGGCGGCGCGATCGACTTGCGCGCGCTCCTCGAAGCGCACGGGCACGTCCAGTTTGCGCGCGAGGCGCACCAGTTCTTCGATTCGGTTGCCGTGGCTGCCTTTGGCAACTACCAGGGAATCGAGCGGCCGGCTTGCTTCCAGCGCTTCGCGAACCGCGTGGATTCCTGTGAGGCGGTCCATGTTGAACGAGTCTCCTTCTTATTTTTAGCCCAGAACGAAATCAAATTCCAGGAGTCGAGCGCCGGCGGATTTCGGCGGGACGATTCGGAGATCTGGAATCGCGCAGAGGGCCGCGGGCTCAGCGATCCAGCGTGGCGATGGCCTGCGCGGCAATCGCTTCGCCTCGGCCAATGGCGTCGACGGATTCGTTGGTCTTCGCTTTCAAATTGATCGCGGATGCGGCGATGCCCAGCGACTTGGACAGCGCCTCGCGCATAGCCGGAAAATGCGGGCCGAGTTTCGGTTTCTCCGTAATTACCGTTGCATCAATATGCACAATATTAAATCCATTTTCGGCGAGCAGGTCGCGGACGTGCTCGAGAAACCGCAGGCTCGATGCGTCCTTCCACTTCGGATCGGTGTCTGGAAAATGCGTGCCGATGTCGCCCAGGCCGGCGGCGCCNNGAGGCGATGGAGGTCGTACCCGATTCCCGCGCGGGTCATAGGCCCGCGCGCTCCTGGCGAAGATAAAATTCGGCCAGCTCCATGTCGCCCGGGCGCGTGATTTTCAGGTTGCGCTCGGAGCCTACGACAACGTGGACATCGCGTCCCATGCGTTCGATAAGGCCCGCTTCGTCCGAGGCTGACACGCCATCCTGTCGCGCGCGCCCGAAGGCCTCGAGGAGCAACGAGGCGCGAAACACCTGCGGAGTCTGCGCCAGGACCACTCGTTCGCGCGGAATCGTGGCGGTGATGAGAGCGACATCGTTCGGCAGGCTCGCGCGCTTCACTTCTTTCACCGTGTCCATCGCCGGAATTCCAAGGATGGCCGCGTCGCAGGCGGCCGCTTCCGCGATCACCCGCTCGATCTGGCTAAGAGTTACGAGCGGGCGAACGGCGTCGTGCACCAGGATCAAATCGGCTTCGGTCGGAATTTCCGTCAAAGCATTGGCGACGGAATCCTGCCGGGTATCGCCGCCGCGAACGACGCGAACTCGCCGGCCGCCAAAATTTTCTGTTGCGACGAGGGCCGCGAGGGAATCGACCTCTTCGGCTCGCGTCGAGATAACGAAATCCGTGATCGCAGGGCAGGCCGCAAGGCGCCGCAGCGTGAAGAGAAGCACGGGAACGCCATCCAGCGAAAGAAACTGCTTGGGTGTCTCGGCGCCCATTCGGGTCCCTAGCCCTGCGGCAGGCAGGATGGCTGCTACACGATTCATGATGGCCTCGGTGGAGGAACAAAAAAGCTTACACTAAATGGGGGGACTTATAAACAGGGGTGCGTGGAGCATGCTTCAGCTTGCGGACTTGGGCCTGGCCTAGGACTAAACCCCGCAAGCTGAAGCATGCGCCACTCGTTCCCGCATCAAAAAAATAGAACCAACCGAAAGATTTCTTCGATTTGACGAAGGCGGTTCAACGGGATACTCTGCCTGTTCGCCAAAGCGCTTTTTAAAACGCTCTAGGCTGCCCGAAGGATTTGATCTTTATCTTTTATTTACATTAAGGAGATCCAAAAGATACCATGGCAAAATACAAACTTGAATATATCTGGCTTGACGGCAAAACGCCCGTTCCTGAGCTGCGTGGCAAAACGACGATGAAGACGTTTGACCACCCGCCTGCCCTTGGTGATCTACCNNAGCGAAGTCATGCACGCGGATGGCACCGCGCATCCTTCCAACGCACGCGCCACAATCATCAACGATCCCGACTTGTGGATCGGTTTCGAGCAGGAATATTTCCTCTATCAGAATGGGCGTCCTCTCGGCTTCCCGGAAGAAGGCTATCCTGGTCCTCAGGGCCCCTACTATTGCGGCGTGGGCTACAAATACATGGGCAACGTTGCCCGCAAAATCGTCGAAGAACATTTGGAATTGTGTCTGGCCGCAGGCATCAATCATGAGGGCATCAATGCGGAGGTCGCCAAGGGCCAGTGGGAATTCCAGATTTTCGCCAAAGGCTCGGCCAAAGCTGCCGACGATACCTGGACCGCGCGCTACTTGATGATGCGCCTGTGCGAGAAATACGAAGTGGATGTCGTGTTGTATTGCAAACCGATCAAGGGCGACTGGAACGGTTCCGGCATGCACACCAACTTCTCGACGAAATACATGCGCGAAGTGGGCGGCAAGGAATATTTTGAATCTCTCATGAAGGCGTTCCAGGACAATATCGCCGCGCATATCGATGTCTATGGGCCGGACAATCACCTGCGCTTGACGGGTTTGCACGAAACGCAGGCCATTGACAAGTTCAGCTACGGTCTTTCCGATCGTGGCGCTTCGATCCGCATGCCGATTAACTTCATCAAGGACGGGTACAAGGGCTACCTCGAAGATCGCCGGCCGAATTCCGAGGGCGATCCCTACCAAATCGTTTCGCGCATTCTGAAGACGATCAACGGCGTCCGGAAGCCAGTCCTGGTTTAGTAAGAGCTGTTAAAACGAAGCAACGCATCGCGCAAGGAACAAAACGCCCCGGCTTCCCGGGGCGTTTTGCTTTTGAGGGATCGAATCGGCGCCCCCGACAATGCCGTGAATTTTGCGTGATAGACTGCTCGGGTCTTGAACACTTCTACCTCATCGCGCTCCGATGTGGCGCGGCGCACGGTCCGCCACGTCAACCGGCGCTTGTTGCCGTATCTCGTTCTTCTTTACGTCGTGGCCTATCTGGATCGCGTGAACATTGGTTCGGCGGGGCTCCAGATGACGCGAGAGCTCGGCTTTTCAAACGCCGTGTTCGGTTTGGGCGGCGGCATTTTTTATCTCGGCTACATGCTGCTGGAAATTCCTGGAGGCGTGCTGGCCGAGGTCTGGAGCGCGCGCAAATGGATTGCGCGAATCCTGCTGACTTGGGGATTTCTGGCGTCGGCCACAGGGTTAATTCATTCCACGCAGCAATTTTACTGGCTCCGATTTTTTCTGGGACTAGCGGAGGCTGGATTCCTCCCCGCGATTCTGGTTTACATCAGCCACTGGTATCGCCCGGAAGATCGCGGCAAAGCCATCGCAATTTTCATGGCGTCCAATCCCGCGGCGCAGGTGATTGGCGGGCCGCTCTCGGCCATTTTCTTGAGAGTCCACTGGCTCGGCTACAACGGATGGCGCTGGCTGCTGCTCGTCGAAGGTATTCCGGCAATCGTTCTCGGATTTATGACTTTGTCGTACCTCACCGAGCGCCCGGAAGAGGC
>PMOP01000331.1:4223-5434 GCA_003161495.1 Acidobacteriota bacterium
AGCTTCTCACGTCCCGGCCTGGCACGCGCTGGGCAATCCGCGCGTGCTGCTGCTGAGCGTCACGCTCTTCCTGGGTCTTACGGCCACGTACGGAGTCAGTCTTTGGATGCCGAAAATCGTGGAGAAATTGTCATCCTTCGGCGTGTCCAAGGTAAGCCTGATCGCAGCCATACCGTACCTCGTTGCGCTGCCGGTGATGTGGCTCGCCGGATGGAGTTCCGATCGCACGGGCGAGAGGCGATGGCACGCCGCGATTCCGCGCATCGTTGCAGGAGCGGCGCTGGCCGTCTGCATTTATTCCGCCGATCATGTTTGGATCAGCGTCGTGGCTTTGTCGGTCGCTGCCGCCGGATTTTACAGCTCGCACGCGGGCTTCTGGCCGATTCCCAACATGCTGCTGGGCCGCGCCGCTGCTGCGACCAGCATCGGCCTCATCAACACGTTTGGCAGCCTGGGCGGCTTTGTCGGCCCCTACGTCATCGGATATTTGAGAGATAGAACCGGAGGCTTTGGCGCGAGCTTGCTGTTTCTGTCGGTTTGCTCGGTCGCCTCGGGCTTCTTGGTTCTCGGTGTCCGGCTTCCAGTAGGACGGGCTTCAGCCTGTCTGCCTTTTGGAGTGAATGAAAATCAAAACCAGACAGGCTGAAGCCCGTCCTACTTAATCAAGCCTTGTCGAGCGCGGCTTTCACGCGCGCCGGTGTGAGCGGTGCCTGGCGGACGCGCGCGCCGGTCGCATCGAAAATCGCGTTGGCAATGGCGGCGGCAGTAGCCCGGCTGGAGGGTTCTCCCGCGCCGCTCGATGGAAGCTCCGGGTGGTTGATCAGAACGATCTCGACTCGATCGGGAACGTCGGATGCCCGTGCAACGGGATACGTGATCCAATCCACGCTGGTCACGTTGCTTCGGTCGAAGGTCACTTCTTCCTTCAGGCCGCGGCCGAGCGACTGAATCAGGTTCGCTTCGATCGTAGTGCGAAGCGCTTCGGGATTGATGATCAACCCGCAGTCGTGAGCGCAGACGAAGCGCGTCACTCGGACGGCTCCGGTTTTGCGATTCACTACCACTTCGGCCACGGTCGCGACATAGGTGCCGTTGCGCGTGCTGAGGCCGACGCCGCGGCCCGTGGCGATATCTCCACTTGGCGCTGATTTTTTTGGAGAGGGGCGAGTGTCCCAGCCGGCTTTTTGCGAGACTGCGGCCAGGACGGCTTT
>PMOP01000116.1 GCA_003161495.1 Acidobacteriota bacterium
TCGCTCTCCTGGAAGCTGCATCCCGATCATTTCGTGCGCGCCTCCGAAGACGAGCGGCAACTTTCTCTGGACCTTTCTTCGCAATTGAATGACGCCTACCGCACGCTGCGCGATCCGGTCGCGCGCGTCGAGTACTTGCTCAGCCTGAGCGGCATGCGCAAGGAGGGCCAGAAGAAACAGCAGGCCCCGCCCGAATTGCTGGAAGAAGTTTTTGAACTGAACGAATCGCTGGACGAACTGCGCGAAGCGCGCGCCTCCGGCGGAAGCGCGGCGCAAATGCAGGGCTTGCGCGCGAAACTCGAATCGGCGCAACACAAATTTGAATTGTCGCTCGCCGATGTGGATCAGGAACTCGCGCGCGTCTCGGCGGACTGGGACGCCGCCCTCGATTCCAGCGCGGACGAAGCCGCCAGGAAAAAATTAATGGAGCGGATGAACGAAGTCCTGAATCGCCGCTCGTATATCAGAAATTTAGTGAACGGAGTGCGGCAGGAGTTGGTGATTGGTGACTAGTGACTGGTGACTGGTGAAAAACCACGCATCGCGCGAACAAAGGTTTTCACCAGTCACTAGTCACCAATCACCAGTCACTAATCACCTGTCACTAAATCACGGAGCTAACATTTAGCACATGCCTCGAACCGTCGGCATCGATCTCGGAACGACCTACAGCCTGATCGCTTATCAGGATAAGCGCGAAGGCCGGCCGAAGTGTATTCCGGGGCCGTACGGCACGCCGCTGTGCCCTTCGGTTGTGAGTGTCGATGCGGATGGATCGATTGTTGTCGGCCAGGCCGCGCAGCGCCGCCTCTTGACGCAGCCGGAGCGCACGATTTATTCCGTGAAGCGGCTGATGGGCCGCGGTCCCGCCGACGTGCAGGATGAGCTGAAACTTTTTCCGTTTCGCATCGATCCGGCAAGCAAGAACGTAATTCGCGTGCGGCTCGGCGATCGCGTGTTCACGCCGCCGGAAATTTCCGCGTTCATTCTGCGCGAACTCAAAAGCTGGGCGGAAAATTATTTTCAGGATTCGGTGGAGCGCGCGGTAATCACTGTCCCCGCTTATTTCAACGACGCGCAGCGCCAGGCCACGCGCGACGCCGGCCGCCTCGCGGGGCTCGAAGTCCTGCGCCTCGTCAACGAACCGACCGCCGCGGCGCTCGCCTACGGCCTGCACGAACAGAAGCGCGGCCAGGTCGCCGTCTACGATTTCGGCGGAGGCACGTTTGACATATCGATTCTGAAACTTATTTCCACGAGCGACGGCGACATCTACCAGGTGCTCTCCACCAACGGCGATACGCACCTGGGCGGCGACGACATCGACAACGCCTTGCAGAGCATGGCCCGCGAAGAAATTCGCGCCCTCGGCGTGGACCTCGCCTCGCATCCGGAAGTCGTTCAGGAATTGCGCAAGGCCCTGATTGCCGCGAAGCACGAACTTTCCGATACCGAGAAGACGACGATCAAATTTTCTCTGCCCGATGGCGGCGTTTATTTCCGCGAAATTTCGCGCGCCGAATACGAGCGCTGGATTCGCCCGATCGTTGATCGCACCATGGCTCCCGTGCGGCAGGCGCTCGCCGATGCCAAGCTTTCGCCGGCGGACATCGAGGAAGTTGTGCTGGTCGGCGGCTCAACGCGCGTGCCGCTCGTGCGCCAAACCGTCGAGCAATTTTTCGGCCGCCGCCCGCACGCCGAACTTAACCCCGACGAAGTTGTCGCGCTGGGCGCTGCGGTGCAGGCGGACATTCTCGAAGGCGGCGTGAACGACATGCTGCTGCTCGACGTCACGCCGCTGTCGCTGGGTATTGAAACGATGGGCGGCGTGGTCGCGAAAATTATTCCGCGAAATTCGACGGTTCCTGCGAGCGCGCAGGAATTATTTACCACTGGCGTCGAGAACCAGACCGGAATCGACATCCATGTCCTACAAGGCGAGCGCGAACTGGCAAAGGATTGCCGTTCCCTCGCGCGATTCCAGTTGAAAGTTCCGCCGGGCCCCGCGGGCCTCGCGCGCATCGAAGTAAAATTTCTGATCGATGCCAGCGGCATCCTGCAAGTTTCCGCGAGCGATCTGCGCGCGGGCACGGAGCACTCGATCGAAGTTCAGCCGACGTACGGCCTCGACGACGCCGAAGTCGAGCGCATGCTCGAGGAATCCATCGAATTTGCGGAGCAGGATTTTTCCGAGCGCCAGTTGATCGAGGCGCGCAACGAAGCCGAAAGCATTCTGCAGCTTACGGAGAAAGCCTTGGCGCGCGAACTCGCCGAAGCCCCGGGCGAGCTTCCCGAAGATGAGCGGCGCGCGATTGAAGACGCCATCGCGGCTTTGCGCGAAGCGCTGGCCGGCAAGGATTACAAAAAAGTGCGCGCATTTGTGGACGTGCTCAATCAGGCGTCCACCCCGCTCGCGGAACGCATGATGAACCGAGCTCTTGGCGCCGCACTGGAAGGTAAAAAGTTAGGCGAAGTGTAGCGCCCGCCTTCAGGCGGGCATGCTCTGAAGTCTCCGCCGTGCCCGCCTGAAGGCGGGCGCTACAATGGCATCTTAAATTTAAAATTGGCACACAGCATTGCGCAGTTGAGAAGGAGAACACCATGGGCGGCAGCAACCCCTACATTGAAAAGACCCAGTACACGCCCGCGACGAAGAAATTCAAGGTGACGTTTGTCCGCGAAGGCAAAACGGTCGAAGTAGATCCGGAGAAAGTTCCCTACGCGCGCGAAGGTCTGCCGGGAAGCATCCTCGATATCGCCACGGGATTTCGTCAGGGCCTCGATCATGCCTGCGGCGGCGTGTGCGCGTGCTCGACGTGCCACGTCATCGTGCACGAAGGACTCGAGTCGTGCAACGAGGCGACGGATGCGGAACTCGATCAGCTCGACGACGCGCCCGGGCTCACGGTAAAATCGCGCCTGGGTTGCCAGTGCGTCCCTGACGGAACGCGCGACCTGGTCGTCGAAATCCCGGAGTGGAATAAAAATTTCGCGAAGGAAGCCGAGCATTAAAAAGCTTCTGCTGTAGCCCGCCTCTTCAGAGGCGGGGATTTCTGGAAGTAGCGCAAGCAACCCCTCGCCTCTGAAGAGGCGAGCTACAAAAGCCTACAAAGCCTACAAAACCTGGATAAAGGGAGACGTCGCATGGCCGTCACATTTGATTGGGACGACGCTGAAGAAATCGGAATTCAATTGGCGGAAAAATTTCCGGACGCCGATCCTCTTTCGGTGCGCTATACGGACCTGCACAAGTTCGTAACCGGCCTGGACGGATTTATCGGCGATCCCAAGCAATCGAATGAGGGCAAGCTGGAGACGATTCAGATGGCATGGCTTGAGGAGCACAACGAGAGAAAGGCGTGACTGGTGATTGGTGATTAGTGACTGGTGAAAGCCGTTCCCCGGATATGGCGTTCCAGCTTGCTAATCTTTTTCCCCGGTAGTCGGCGATCCGCGGTTACCTCTCGACTATTTTTCCGCTTTCCTCTACTCTAGTTGTTCCACATTTTTCCTCTGTGGCGCTATGGTGCAACGGTTAGCACGTGGCCCTTTCAAGGCCAAAATGCGGGTTCGATTCCCGCTAGCGCTACCAAATATTGCCAAACCTCCGAACCTGAAGAAAACATTCCTCTAATCCTGAGAGTCCTGTTCAGATCAACCTTAACGCTGGCTGTAGGACTGCCCGCGTCCCTCGAAGTTACTTCCCACAGTTACTCCAATGGGTTCTCACGAAAAACCGTTCCGCCGGGCGCTGTGTAGAGCAGTCAGAGACGCAGCCTGTCCTGATTTAAGCCGAATGCAACTAGACCGTTGATCAAGCGATCTCCTAATTTAAGCTTTGGCATGATTATAGGAAACTCCATGCGGGACTTAATCCTCGATTCGCCCGGACTAATGAAAAGAGGTGAGTCCAAACGGCGTTCGGGAGCATCCTAAAGTCGCCAGTCGGCCCGATATATTGCATTCTTTGGCAGTCAGTTGTATGTTGCCGGGTAGTCCGAATAGAGAGGCGTCAATGCCACGAAAGGCATTCGGCGACTGCCCCTGACGGCGGCTCCGTCCACTCTGCAACTTTAGTTGTAGTATTTTTGTCAGCGTATCCCGCGAGCATCGTAGAAATATCTTGAGCACTACTTCAAAGGAAAATGACAAATGGCTGAAGAGCATCCATCCGGTTTGGCAGTTGATTCAAGCAGGGAATCCGCGACCACTCCGCCCCCTCGTCAATATAAGCGCTCGAATAGCCGAAGAAACATTTTGATTGTCGTGATCGTTCTGGTCGTGCTCGTCGGCGGCTTTTTTCTGTGGCGCTATCTGGGCACTTATGAATCCACCGACGATGCCCAGGTGGATGCCCATCTGTATCCGGTCAGCGCCCGCATCGCCGGGTACGTGGTCAAAGTGAATGTGGACGACAACCAATACGTGCAGAAAGGCGCGGTGCTTGTCGAGATCGATCCGAAAGATTACGAGGTTGCTGCCGAAGAGGCCCAGGCCAATCTCGCGAGCGCGGAAGCTACCGCGCAATCGCTGGATATCAGTGTTCCGATTGCATCGACGAATACCGAGAGCCAGTTGAAGTTCGCCTCGTCGGGAGTGCAAAACGCTAGCGCCGCCATCTCTGCCGCCGAAAATCAAGTCGCCGCCGCGCACGCGCAATTGCAGGCGGCCGAAGCGAACGACGTGAAGGCGCAGGACGATCTCGTCCGCTACAAAGCGCTGGTGGACAAGCAGGAAGTGGCCGCGCAACTTTACGATCAGGCGCTGGCCACGGCAAAAGCCAGCACCGCTTCCGTGGCGGCGGCGCGTGAAAATGAATCCTCGGCGGAGCAGGCCGTGCAGCAGGCGCGCAGCCAACTCGGCGAATCCGAGGCCACCCGTCAATCCGCTGAAACAGGGCCGCAGCAAGTATCGTCGACGCGGGCGCGCGCGCGCGCCGCAATTTCCGACGTGCAACAGAAACGTGCCGCCCTCGAACAGGCGCAACTCAATTTGCAATACAGCAAGATCGTAGCGCCCGTCAGCGGCGAAGTGAACAAGACCGTTGTCGAGGGGATGAACGTGCAGCCCGGCGAGCAATTGCTCACCATCGTTCCCCTGGATGAAATCTGGGTCACCGCCAATTTCAAAGAGACGCAGCTCAGGCAAATGAAAGTCGGGCAGCGATCCGATATTCACATCGATTCGAGCGGGCTGACATTCAAGGGACATGTGGACAGCATCGCCGGCGCCACTGGCCCCTTGTTCAGCTTGCTGCCTCCGGAAAATGCCACAGGCAATTACGTAAAAATCGTTCAGCGCATTCCCGTAAAAATTGTTCTCGATCCGGGGGAGAACCAGAATCACCAGCTTCGCCCGGGCATGAACGTTGTGCCCGACGTATACATCCGATGAGCACAGCCGCGTCCCTCACGGCCGATCAGGAAATATGGCGGCCCAAATTCAATCCCTGGCTGATCGCCGTGGTCGTGGCCATGGCCGCGTTCATGGAGGTCCTTGACACGAGCATCGCCAACGTGGCGCTGCCGTACATGGCCGGAAACTTGGGCGCGAGCAACGACCAGAGCACCTGGGTGCTGACTTCTTATCTCGTCTCGAACGCCATTGTCTTGCCGATCAGCGGATGGCTCGCCGGCGCTCTCGGTCGCAAACGTTTTTTCACGATTTGTCTTTTTATTTTTACGGTAAGTTCGTTGCTGTGCGGGATCGCGCCGAGCCTGGGGCTGCTGCTTTTTTTTCGCGTGCTGCAAGGCGCGGGCGGCGGTGGGCTCCAACCCATGGCGCAGGCCATTCTCGCTGACACGTTTCCTCCGCAACAGCGAGGCCTGGCCTTCGCGCTCTACGGCATCACGGCCGTCACCGCGCCGACGATTGGCCCGACGCTGGGCGGCTGGATCACGTTCAATTATTCCTGGCGTTGGATTTTTTTCATCAATCTTCCGGTCGGACTGCTGACGTTATTTCTGGTCTATCACTTTGTTGAGGACCCGCCCTATCTGGCGCGCATCAAGGCGGCGGGCGTCAAGCTGGACTACATCGGCATTGCCTTGTTGACGCTTGGTGTTGGGGCGTTACAAATCCTGCTCGACAAGGGACAGGAAGACGACTGGTTCGGATCGCGATTCATTACAACGTTGGCGGTCACGGCGGTCATTTGTCTGGTCATGCTGGTGATCTGGGAGTGGTATCAAAAAGCTCCCATCGTGGATGTCCGGCTCTTCAAGAGTTTCAACTTCGCGAGTTCCAATCTCATGATGTTTACTCTCGGCATCATGTTGTTCAGCAGCCTGGTCCTGATGCCGCTGTTTCTGCAGACACTGATGGGATACACGGCGCAGGTCGCGGGCCTGGCGATTTCCGCGGGAGGACTATGTCTGCTGATCGAAATGCCCATCATGGGAAAGTTGACAACGATGGTCCAGGCACGGCGCCTGATCGCTTTCGGCTGGCTTTGCCTGGCGCTCGCCATGTTTTATTCCACCAAGCGCATCGATTTGCAGATCGGGTTCAGCACCGCTCTGTGGCTGCGTGTCGCGCAGGTTTTCGGAATGGGTTTTCTGTTCGTGCCGATCACGCTCGTGGCCTACATCGGAATTCCACCGGAAAAAAATAATGCGGTCTCCGGCATCGTCAACTTCATGCGCAATATCGGGAGCAGCGTCGGAACTTCCCTGGTCACGACGTTGCTGGCGCGCCGCGCGCAATTTCATCAGGAAATTCTGGTTGGCCACGTCAGCGCCGCAAATCCCCGCCTGCAGGGGGCGGTCATCGGCCTTTCCCAGCAGCTCGCCACTTCCGGGCTTGACAAGCATGCCGCGCAATTGACAGCCTACGCCAGAATTTATCAGGCGGTGCAGGCCCAGGCCAGCGCCGCAGCTTATATTGACACCTTTCAGGTGCTTGCCGTAGGGTCGGCCATCATGATCTTCCTGGCATTCGTCTTGAAGAAGAACGATCCCGGCGGAGGCCATGTGGTGGCGGAGTAGATGCGGCCGAGTAAAGCAAGCGGCATACCAAGAGATTGGGGCAGTTCGCAAAGAGCGGTGGAGACAGTATGATCAAAATCGTCACAGTGGAACGGGAATATGGCTGCGGCGGAAGCGAAATCGCGCAGCGGCTGGCCCAGCTCCTTGGCTGGAAACTTTGGGATCACCAGCTGACCGAGGAAATCGCGCGCCTCGCGAATTGCTCCCAGGCAGCCGTGGAGCAGCGCGAGGAGCGAACCGACCCCCTGTATTACCGGCTGTTCAAATCTTTTTTGCGCGGCAGCTACGAAGGGAGCATCAACGCGCACAAGCTGAATCTGGTGGACAGCGAAAACATTTTGAAGATGACCGAGCGCGTCGTGCAGCACGCCGCGGGAAAAGGAGAAGCCGTCATTGTGGGCAGAGGTTCTCAGCTTTTTCTGAAGGACCGCACGGACACCTTTCGCGTATTCCTCTACGCGCCCAGGGAAAATAAGGTGCGCCGCCTGCTCTCTCGCGGCAAAAGCGAGAGGGAAGCCTGGGAACTTGTGGACACAGTAGATCGCGAACGAGCGGGCTTCATCGAAAAATATTTCCATGTCGCCTGGCCCGACCGCGCCGTTTACCATGTCATGATCAATACCGCCGTCGGCGACGAGACCGTGGTTCAAACCATCCAGAATTTCATGAAATCCTTCGATTCCAAAATCAGCAATTCCAATGTAAGTGCCCCATAGTTACTGAAAGAGTAATTACATCATTTAATAAACAAAATAATAAGGATTCTCCAAGAATTTAGCCAGGTTTTCGCTCTCTTGCGCCTATAATTCAATTCCCCTTTTTGTATAGAAACTACCGATTCGGCAATGTGAAATGATTTTCCCCCTGAAAAACCGCCCCCTAATCCGTTCATCCTTCATTAATTAAGTTATTAATCGTTACGGCAAGATGAATGCTCCATTTACAGCGGTCAACCCGCTGAAATTGACGAAGGGAAAAAAAGGCCAGCTGACCCGGAAACTGCACTAAGGAACAGGGTTAAGGGGATCGAGCCAACCAAAATGAAACACCTAATTTTACGGCAAAGGCTCGGGGCAAAGGCTAGCGGATATACGCTGGTTGAGCTACTGGTGGGTCTGGTGGTTGGAACTATTTTGACGGCCATGGCTGTTCCGTTTGTCACCACAATCCAAAACCAGTATCGCCTGCAGGGCGCCGTATCCTCCGCGACTGGGGCCATTCAATCCACTCGCTATCAAGCCTTGATGGCCGGGTACCCGTATCAAGTTGTGCTGAAGAGATCAACAGACACGTATCAGATCCAGAATCTGCCACCAGGCGCCACCACGTATGCCAACGTGGGCACCGCCATACCGATTTCCGGTTCGAGCGTTTCGCTGAACCAGGACACAACGCTGCAGTTTCAGCCGAATGGCACCATCACGGCGACCACGGGGGCTCTCAATTTCACGCTTACGTACAACGGGAATACAAAATCGATTACGGTATCCAACTATGGAAACATTTCCGTTACGCCATAAACGAGCCCCATACCGGGGCTTCAGCTTGATTGAAACCATGATCGCCATACTGGTCCTGTCCATTGGCCTCGTGGCGTTGGGTGGTTTGATGTCTCAATCGCTGAATGGCACTTCGCGATCGCGCTTTTCCGCATTGGCGGCCGACCTGGCCACGGAAAAGCTGGAGGACTTGAGCCGCTGGCCCACGTTCGATCCGAACATTTATGCCGCGTCGGGCGCCACCGTTGGCAATCTCACTTCCGACTCCTCCGCGAACGTCACCTCCGGCGGTCTCCCCACGCAACTGGTGAATTATTACGACGACGTGGAAATCTCCGACGCCAATGGAGCGATTTCGGAAACCGTCAGCCAGGTTATTTCGGGATCGACTTCCTACAAAACGACATCGCACAATCCGGATGGAACGATCACCACCTCAAACAGCACGTCCTCAACCGCCGCGGACACGAACGCGACCGGATTTCACCGCCGGTGGACGATTGAAATGGATCAACCCGTCACGGGCTTGCGCCGCATCACGGTTTTGGTGACTCTCGAAAACTCGACCCAGCGGCCGCCCGTCAGTTTCCAGATGACCATGGTGCGCCCATGAATAACATGAATAAATCGACTTGCAACCGCCGGGATCGCGGCTTCACGCTGATTGAGTTGCTCCTCGCCGCGGCTGTCTTTGTGGTTGTCGGTGGCGCCGCGCTCTCGCTGTTTTCCAAGCATCAGCCCATTTTCAAACAGCAGAAGAATTTATCCGGCTTGAACATCGCCGTGCGCAATGCCGTATCGCAACTGCAACTCGATACCATCAACGCCGGAAGCGGATATTATCAGGGGATTAATATCCCCGATTTTCCCATCGGCCTGACCATTCAAAACAACACCACGACGCCTTGCAACACGCCGTCGACGTTCACCTACGGCCCCAATTGTTTCGACCAGCTCAACATCATCGCGATCGACTCAACCACTCCGCCCGCGCATCCCTCGGATAACGGAAGCAATTGCGTGAGCACGACCAGTTCGATCCTGTTCGCGAATCCCGTCAACCCCACGACCAACGCGCAGCTGGCCGCCCATTACCACAACGGGGATGAAGTTCTCGTAATCAAGTCGGATGGCTCGCTGATGACCACCGCGATACTCACCAAAGATGCGCAGGTCACGGGCGGAAAAGTTCAACTGCAGCACAATCCGACAGCCAATGACGGATCGAACGGCTCGGACCCAGCCGGCATCACCACGTACCCGAACAACAAACTTGGCGTCAGTTTCTGTCCCGCCGATTGGATTATGAAAATTGTGCCGATCACCTACAAGGTGGATACTTCCACTCCATCGGACCCGAAATTAATTCGCGAGCAGCCCAGCGGCAGCACCAACGACGTGGTTCTGGCGGAACAAGTGATAGGTTTCAAGGTGGGTGCGATCGTCTGGAATTCCTGCACCGGATCGTGCGTTGCGGACGATGGATCCACTTACATTTACGACGCCTCCACCTACACCAGCGGAGGCGTTTCGCAAGCTTACAATTATTCTCTCATCCGTAGCGTTCAAATTGAATTGATCGGCAGAACCACGCCAAAGCCCGATGCCACGTACAAGTATCGCAACGGGTTCGACGGAGGTCCGTATCAGATTGAGAGCGTCTCGGTCGTGGTGAATCCGCGCAACCTGACGATGAACAACCATTAAGGAAAACGACGATGAGGATGAAAAACATAGCGCGCCACAGTGACGATCAAGGAAAGACCCGCCTCCGGCTTGTTCAAAACACCAGGGGAGTCGCCTTGATCACCACCCTGCTGTTGCTGACCCTGATGGTGGCCATGACGCTGGGGATGGTTATTGCCGTTTCCTCGGACACCTTGATCACTAGGTTTTACCGGACCTACCGGTCGTCGTTCTACGCCGCCGATTCAGGAGTGAACATCGCGCGGCAATACATGCTCAATCAGTTGGTGTCGAACGCCACGGTGGCGATTGGCGCGACGTTTTCCTCGACCTCCGCGCCACCGCTTTCGGCCACGGATGCTTCCACGACATTGACGAATGCGTTGAACCAATACAGGTCAACTGCCGCGATTTCAAACCGGCAGATCAACACCGGGCAGGGAGCGAATTCCTGGCCCGGCAGTTTTTATATTGTAAGCGCGCAGGCGAACACCCCCGGTACCACGCTTGGAGCGCCGGCCTGCACGCCGATCTTCACGCCTCCCAATGCCGGCACGGGAACCGTGGCGCCTGCAGCGGGTCCGTACGATTGCGGCGCAAATTATCCGGCGTGCACGGGCGCGTGCACCAACTTTCAGATCACCGATTTTCAATATCAGTTTCCGTATTCGATCACGGCCATCGGGCAGTCTTCGGGCAGCGAGCAACAGCTCGTGGAAGATTCCGGACAACTGGTTTTGAACATTCATGTGGCGCCGTCGGGCGGAGTGAACACGGCTTTCTCGGCCTGGGGCATGTTTATCGATCAGTATACAGAGTGCGGCGGCTCGACGCTCGTTCCTGGCACGATTACCGGCCCCGTTTTTACCAATGGCGCGTGGACCTTCGGCACCAGCGGTTCCTATATATTCACCGACAAGGTGGGGAGCGCGTCGTCTACATTTGGTTACCAGTTCAGTAATCAGTGTGATTCTTCAAATTCTTCAACCGACAAGCAGGGCAACCAGACCATCGCTCCGACCTTCCAGTCCGGCTATACGCTTGGGGGCAACAAGGTTCCGCTTCCCACAGATAGCTACAATCAAAAGGACGCAGTCGTGGACGGCGTGGGAACAAGCGGCAATCCCAGCAACGCCACGTTGAACGCCGCATTGCGCGACGTGAACGGGACGGCTTATCCCGCGACCGGTGCGAGCAGCGGTGTGTACATCGCCTATAACGAGACGACCTCTGGAGGGACGACGACAAATACCATGACGGGCGGCGGCATACTCGTCGAGGGAAATGCCGGCGTTACCCTGACCGCATCCACAGCCGGCTCGGACCCTGTGCAGGTTTACACCATCACGCAAGGTTCCACGACGACAACCGTCACGGTCGACATTACCGCCAATACTACAACCGTGAGATCGGGCCCCAAAACCACGGTCGTCAGCGGCGTGCCGGCAAACCACGCCTCGGGATCGGCGGTGCCCGGAACCATGCTCTATGTGGACGGCAACATCACTTCGCTTTCCGGCCCGTCTTCCGGCGCGGCGGTTCAGGATGGCTATGGCACCACGGTGACGGCGGCCAGCAACATTACGGTCACCGGAAACATCGTTTACAAGACCGAACC
>PMOP01000310.1 GCA_003161495.1 Acidobacteriota bacterium
CTGTTCCTGACGGTTGGCAACCCGCCCAAAATCACTACGACCACGCTTCCGGCGGGTCAGGCTGGCGTATCTTACTCGGCGCCTCTCTCGGTCAGCGGCGGCGTTGCGCCCTATCGTTGGGCGATGGCGTCCGGCAATTTGCCCGCAGGACTGGCGATGAATTCGCAAACAGGAACGATTGCCGGAACAGCTACAAATTCCGGAGACACTACAGTCGGCGTTTCGGTAACCGATTCCGTGAATTCGTCGGCTCAGGCGAGCCTGGCAATCAATATGGCTTCCTCGACACAAGCGCCTGCCCCGACACCAGTTTCGAGCAGTTCGGCTTCGTCCTCGCAACATTATGGCCCCGGCCTCGGTTCGGACGGCCTTGCCAACACCACGGTTGGACCGTACGGCAACACGGTCAGTTATCGTTTTCGGGCCAAGCATTCGGGGGCCGTTCCGCAAGTTTTGATCTACTTGATTCCGGACCATCCCGGCTACGCGGGCGGAACCGCAGGGACAACTCAGGTTACGCTGAATACGGACGATGGAACTTCCTCCCATAACCCGACGTCGACTGTGCTGGCTTCGTATGTGATGGGCAATGTATTGTCTTTGTCGTCGCCCGCCCGTTATTTCTACACGGTGCAATTTTCCCCAGCTCCGGCGCTGGCTGCCGGCCAGCTCTATCACATGGTATTCAAGAGCATAGATGCCAGCCCGTCGGTGAACTTTTTGTCGGTAGATACGTTGTATCAAATAGTTTTTCCGAATCCTTATCAGCCGACGATCAGCAACACGGACGCCGCCGTGCTTCTCGGTGAAAACGGAAGCGACTGGCAACCGCGCGCGGGATATACGCCGATTTACCAGCTGCAGTTTCAAAACGGTGTCACCGAGGGCATCGGTTACATGGAAGGCTGGATTGGAGCCCCGGAACCCATTTCCGGACCGAACGCGGTGCGCGAAACTTTCACGGTCTCTGGCGCGGAGGTGAAAGTTTCCTCCGTCAGTATTCGCTTGGCGCGCCTCAGCGGGAACGATCCGCTGACCGTGCGCCTGGAAAACGGCGATGGGACGCTGATTGAGCAAGGCACCGTTCCGGCGGCTGCAGTTCAAGAGAGCAATGCAACTTCTCCGGCGTACATTTGGGCGACTTTTAAATTCTCTACGACGTATGCGCTTGTTCCCGGCAACACGTATCATCTGGACTTCGAATCCTCGTCCACTTCCACCTATCAGGCTTTTCCAATTCGCAAGGGCTCCAATTACGGGTTCCAAGCCACTACGTATTTCCCGGACGGTTATGCGGAATTCGAGCAGAACGGTTCGTGGGCCGGATGGACTCAATGGGGAGCTGCCAATCGCACCGATGGAGATCTTCAATTCTATTTCTCCGTTACTCCATAACGATTGCCCCAGACAGAGCGCGCGATTCGTTCCAGAAACGTGGAGCGAATCGCGTGTTTTCTGTCCAATTCCGCCAAACGCCGAATTTCTTCCTGGGTCAACAAACCTTCGAGGTTGCGTTTCAGGCGGGACTCAGGAAAACGATCCAGGTAGGAACGGCACTTATACAGAAAATTAACGAACTTTCCGACGGTCGGTCGATAAACGACTTTGAGATCGCAATAGACGCGGCTGTAGCCCGATTTCAATAGAAAGTCGTGCATATTCGTGTCGTGGATGATCGATCGGAATCCCGCATAGACAGGTTTTCCCTGCTGAGAAACATAAGTTTTCAAGAGGGTATCCTGCAATGCCGGACCGGTGCTGGCGTGCATGAAGTTCGGGTCCAGCTTTAAAACCAGAGTCGCTGCGTAATCGTGTCCCACCACATTCTTAGCGAAGCCGGCCAGATGTCCCTCCACAAATACACCCCAAAACTCAAATGGCGCGCCGGGCGCGACTCTGCACATCTCGTCGAATTTTTCCCTCGATTCGGGTTCAGAGTTTCGATATCTCGAAAATGCGGCCAAATAGCACTGGTAACCATGGTCAGCGAGCCATGCGGGATCCACGCGTTCGACGCTGCAGCTTTTGTAACCTCGTCGAATGCTGCCTCTCACTTTTTGCGGCAAATTGGAGTAATTGTATTCGCCGCAGGCCGTGTACCAAAATGCCGTAGGATACCTTACGATTCGCGTGAAATAGCGCAGGAACAGTGCTCCCGATTGAGCTAATAACTCGCGGGCTTCTTTTAAGTCCAGCTGGATTGGCTCCGGCTTGAGGGACGCGGGCACAAGCGCATTTTGGTAGAGCCTCCAATAGGCTCCGCCCATTTCATAAACGGGTTGGTTTGTTTCTTTGAGCACCGTACATAACTGTCCATTTCCATCCTCGTCTGAATTAATTTACGGATTCAACGTGTGCCGGACAACTTCACGCATGGCCTTGGTGTTATCAATGCATTCCTGCAGGCGCTCCTCACGGCACATGCGGGGAGTTTTCCATAGTGGCCATTGCGATTCGGTGCCGAAGTTGCCGGGATAAAATTCGATCCACTCCACATCGGAAGATCCGAGCATCGCCAAGCGGTCCTTGAAAGATTGGGCGAACAGGCTGATTTCCTCCTGATTGGTGCATGGGGTGGAGCTTCCGCGCGTGCAGGGGAGATAATCGCGGCGGTCATAGGCATAGATGCCGGCCACGATTTTTGCCGATGGAAAGATTTGCCTCGATTGTTGCACCGCTGCCGAAAAACTATGCGACTCATTGCGGTAGTGAGGATACAAATGCACGAAATCGACGCTCTTGCGGAATTGTTCGTCGAGATCGCTTAGGCGGAATTGCGTCGAATTAAGTTCGTCTTCGTACACAGTGATCCCGAGACGAAGTTTTGGGTTTGCGCCTTTCAATCCTCGCGCAATATCATTTAACAGGGCGGACATCGCAGGCATGGACAGCTTTTGCCGCTCGCACTGGCCCACAAAATCGTCAAATCCCACTTCATATAAAGCAGCATGATTGATACTCCACTGGCTATATTCGCGGGCGTAGGCAGGCGTTTGATCGGGCTTCAGCAGGATCGCCAGGAAAACCTTGTCCACGCCTTGCGATTTCGAGATTTGTTGAACATCGGATGCGCAGCTCGATGGCGGATCGGAACAACCGATGCGAACGGCGCCGAGGTGTAAAGCGCGATTCCATTCCGCGGTGTTCTCGCCCCATGTGATTACTTTACTGCAAACCTGTGTTCCCATCGCAGAGGTGATAATCAAGACGACCGCTCCGCAGGCCGCGGCGATGATTCGCGAATTAATCATTCGAGAGCGGCGTGCTGGTTTCCCCTTCTGCATGGGTCAGATCCCCCTTTGGGCGGGCGGCCAAAACCGAGGCCGCGGTAAGCTGTGCGATCCAATTGCGGACGAGCGACGACCACTGGAAATTGGAAACGACAAACTTGCGGCCACAGGCGCCCATTTCCGCGGCGATGTCCGGATATTGCAAAAGCGTGCGAATCGCACTTGCGAGGGCTACGTGGTCTTCGGGCGGCACAACAATTCCGGCTCCTGCAGCGTGGATCAGCCGGGCCGCTTCTCCTTCGGCGGCAAGCACAATGGGTTTTCCTCCAGCCATCATCACGAATGCTTTCGCGGGACGCGCGCCTGCCATGACCTGCGATTTGCGAAGCGTGACAACCGCAGCATCACTGATGGATACGTAAGCGGGAACGGTTTCCAGAGGAACCTGGTCGTGAAACGTCACATTGTTCAGCTCAAGATCCGCGGCCATCCTGGTGAGCTTTTGTTTCTCGGGCCCTTCGCCAACAAACAAGAAATGGATGGACCGTTCATCGCGAAGTATTTGGGCGGCGTACAGTATCTGTTCCACGGCTCCCGCATATCCGTGATTGCCCGCGTAAAGAATGATTTTCTTTTGCGCGAGGCCGAGTTTGTTTTTCAAAGCTTCATCTGGCGGGGAAGGGCGAAGCAGAGTTGTGTCCACGCCATTGGGGAGGAATAATACTTTTTCCGGAGGAACCCCTTTTATTTTCAGAAGGGAATCGCGGATGCCTTCGGTAACCGCGGTCACAATGTTTGAGTTCCGGTAGATCCAGCGTTCGAGCCGATACGCAAGATCAACCATCAACCCGTCCCGCATCACTCCAAGATCGCGGACTGAATCCGGCCACAAATCCGCCACGTTAAATACGAGAGGGACGTCCCAGCATTTAGCGGCAATCCAGCCAGGCACTCCCAGAAAAAGAGGCGGCGAATCGACAAAGATGTAGTCGGGTTTCGAGGCGTGAGCCAAGGCCCACAGGCATGTGAGACAGAAAGATGCATAGCTCAGCAGGCGTTTCAGATTCGATCCGCTCGCGGCGTACAGCCACACGCGATGAATGGTGAGGCCCTCCCATTCTTCCTTGAGATAAAAGCGGCCTCTGTAGGCCGGAAAAATACGGCCTGCGGGATGGTGGGGCATAGCCGTCACGATTTCCACTTCATGGCCGGCCGCAGCCAGTTCGCGGCAAAGATAAGTCAGTCGAACCTGCGAAGCTCCAATTTCCGGAGCGAAAAATTGAGATAGGATGAGAAACTTCACGCGGTTTGCCCCCTGCCCACCAAACTGTTTTGATATGCATCGTCGCGGCGAAATAATTCGCTGTAAACTTGCAGCAAAGTTTTTTCTTCGTTGGCCCAGTTGTACCGTTCCCGGATCGCTTGAAATCCGCGCTGGCCCATCTGTTCCGCTTCTTCGGGATGCGTCAGGAGAAATTCCATGGCGCTGGCGATCTCCGCGGGATCCAGCGGGTTGACCAGGATTCCGCAGCGCGCGTGGGCTACGATTTCGCGGCAAACAGGGAAATCCGAAACGATCACCGGAATTCCCGCGCACATATATTCAAAAAGCTTGACGGGTTGCGAGGCCACGTAGTTCGGCTCGGGATGCAAAATAACCAGACCGGCGTATGCTTTTTGCAATTCGCTCGCGACCTCAGCGCGCCCGAGCGGCCCTACAAAGTTGACGCGATCCCATCCCGGAATTGTCGATAGCTCAGCAGGCAAATCGGGCGAACCCCAGTTGCCAACAAGTTTTAAACGGGTTTGCAGATTCGCGGGAAGAAGGCCCATGGCGCGGACCATTTCTTCCGCTCCCCGTGCCTTGGTGATTCTCATGCCCACATATAAGAGAGAAGCTTCACGATTTCTGTGTGACGGTCCGATGGAGGGCTCAATTTCTTCCATCCTCGGGAAGTTGTTTAGCACCGTCACGTTTTCATTCACCGGGCGAAACCGCTTTCCGATTGCCGGAGTTGCCGTTACAAGGGCGGTAAATCTGCCAGCGGCCCATTCCTCGATGCACTCAACCGTTTTGGAAACGATTCCGCACAGAGACTTCGGAATGTAGGGTTTATAGGAAATCGTCCGCGGCAAATCTTCATGAATGTCATAAATTACTTTCTTGCCGTGAAGACGCAGCAACAACGCGATGGGAATGAGTTCGGGATCATGAAAGTGGTAAATATCGGCGTCGACTTCCAGGGCGCTCTTATAAACGGCATGCGCTCCTCGCATGAACCGATCCAGCCTGTTTTTCCAGGCCGGCAGCGTCTTGAGCGCGATCCCGTCATGATTGCCATTTTCCTTCGCCGTAGCGACGAGGGTAACCTCATAGCCCGCACGAGCGAGCGACTTGCATTCCTTATGGAAGATGCGCACGTCAAACGCTGGATGCGCCGACGTCAGAACACAAACTTTTCGCGCCATGCACGGTCCTTTTTCTGGAGCGAGTATCTTTCTGAATCGAGACGGCGGGCTGAAGCGAGATGGCGGGGGAAAGCGGGGGCGCCATACGGGCGCGCCGGCGCGGCCGGAGCCCGGCGCGCAGCAGCCTTTTGCATGCTGCGGAAAGCTTGAACGCGGACTTGAACTAACCGGCAGACGGCTAGCGTGACCCCGACCCACATCCACAACAGACGATTGTCATCCAGGTCGCCGCTAAACATGCTGATGATCGCGCAGTACAAAATCAGCAGTCCCAGCACGAGGAAATGAGAACGCGACGCGCGGATCATCCGGTATGTCGCAACTCCCACCAGCGCCAGCAACGCCAGAAATGCAGCCAGTCCGACCAGGCCTTGCTCAAAAGCGATTTCCAGGAAAAGGTTGTGAGGATAATTCCGCTGATCGTTTCCGAAGTAGAAAGTGCTCCAGCTTCCTATGCCCGTCCCGATGAGAGGCTGATTCGGCAGCGCAGCGAGGGTTGCGCGGTAGAAATCGACGCGCTTACCCGCTGAGCCCGAAGAGGAACCTTGCGTAAAGAGAACTTCCAGCTCTCCTGCTTTTGCGGTGTACTTGCCGAGGTCGGTCTGGCGAAGAACGAAATAGGCCCCTCCAATTCCGGTCACAAGAATGAACAATAGAATGAGAGCCGTGGCCACTCTCAGCGTTCCTTCCCTCAGCAATATCGCCACGCCGATCAGAACCGCAATGCCCACGGCAACCATCGGCCCGCGCGCGGCTGAAGCCATCAGACCCGCCAGGAATAATGGAAGAAGGAAAATAACCAGCGCGCGCTGCCACTTGCGGTTTCGTGTGAGCGGGTAGAAGAGCAGAATCAGGATGGCCATTCCCATCAGCCAGCCGGCGCCAATTCTGGTGATGTCATTTTCAGCGTCCGCGCTTCGTGTTTCCAGGTTGGTAACGAGTTGAATCGCAGTCATCGCGGAAAATCCCATAAACAGTCTGGCGAAACGCAGAAAATTATCCTCGGTAAAGAGGATGAAAGACGGCGCCATCAGAAAGAGCGTGCCGATTAGAAGGAAGCGCAGCAACTTTGATCCGCCGTAGTTTGGAGCGCTCGTGTAGAAATAACTTGCGGTGACCAGCGCGGCAAAAACCAGATAAGCCAAAATCGGGCCGAGCTGCTGAGAAAACAGGTCGCGAATTTGTCCGTAACGCAAGCGCCCAAACCACAGCATGACGCGCCACGCCAGCCCCGCGGCGAGGCACAGCAGCATGGCTATCGTGAGGTCCCCGAATTGGCCCAGAGATTTGAAAATCCAAAATGTTTTCCATTGAGGAGCAAAGATCGACGCGACGAGAAACAATTCCGGGGCACGAACAGCCAGATAGAGGCTAAGTCCCAGACCTGCCACTCCCAGGAGAGTCAACTCTAATGGAAGAGAAAAAAAGGAACTGAGCAGCAGGGCGCCGCCCGTTACGAGAAGTAAGGCCAGCAAAAGATTGAGTTTGAGCGACATGGGGATTGGGCTGATAGTTGCTAGGTGAATAGCGGAGTTGGCTCAGCCTGCCAATCGTAATTTGCGGTTCCGGACATGGTTCCTAGCAAACTTAAGTACACGTCTCTGTAGAAAGGATTGAGGAAGGCATCGTTATGCCAGAGAATTGTGAATACACCGCCGACCGTGCGGCAACGATCCACGATGTGTTTAACCGCATGAATAGATTGCTCTTTAGATAAATTCATGTAGGCCAGAAGAGTCCGGTCCATGACCAGTAGCGGGATCTCGATCAGGTCCGCCTGCCGATTCAGCGGAAATAGCCAGGGTTGATAGGGGATACAAGTCCCCGCTTTAAATCCGATCTGCTCGGCAAATCCCACGCTGCTGTCATAAGCCAGGCCACAGTTTTCCCAATCGATCCAACTGTCCGGCGACCACCTCAGGTAATGTTGTCTTCCGCCCAGGGGACGATTGCCCAGCGTGTCGCGAAGGATTGCGATTTCTCTTCGCAATTTTTCTGGAGAGCGATAGGTGTTATATCCCGGATGCACTCCGGATTCCGCGCCGATCTCATCGAGCCAACCGACCACTTGACGGACCTTGTCGTGGCGCGGGTCATAGCCGCTGTCATTCGGCCCGGCAGGCGCGGCCTTCCAGTAAACGGTGGATTTCAACCCGTGCCGTTTGGTAGCGATCGCAATGCTGCGAACCGATTTGAGTTCGGTCGGTTCCACGGCACTGACTCGGCTAAAAACATCCCGAAATGAATTGTGAATCGTCCGGGAGCGGACCGTGTGCCGCAATGCCGTTTTCCAACGAAAGGGAATACCAACATGATCGACGTCATGACTTACTTTGATCCGCAGCTTTCGCGAAATCTTTTTCCAGGATGGAAATAGAAATTCCATGGCTTGTTCGAGAGCCAGGCCGTATTCATCGACAATCGGTCGATCCAGAAATTCGCCCGTGCACGTAACGCTGTTTTTTGCCTGGAAACGTCCATGACCATCGCGCAAGGAGTCCAGTCTCTCTTCCCATCGTGAAAGCGTAAGCAAAATGGACAAAGGGAGGTCGACCGCACATTCCAGATGATCCCGATCGGCAAGATGGAACAGCCGCTTGCCTTCCTCGATTTCGGATGCCACGAATGGGACGACGCAGTGTGAAATGTGGCTTCCTCCTTCGTTGGAGATGCTTTCCGCGAGAGGGATATTTGCGAAGCTTAATCGTCCGGGCGCAAGAGCGTTTAAAATATTGGCGGTGGCGTGTGGGAACGTGATGAATTTCTGCGTGCCATTGGAGATCTCACAAATTGTTTTCTCGGAAGTTATGGAAACTTTCCATGTCCGAACAAACTCTCGCGTGATTCCCGCGCGACGGCACAACTCGCCAACGGCATAGTACCGGGCCTGGGGAGTAATCCGAACATTCGGACCGAGGCTCGGAACAGGGTCGGCTACTTGAACTTTGCCCCGTGGCGATCCGTACGGTTCTGCAAATGATCCCATCAGTTGTCCTCGTTAGATGCGTTTGCGTGGATTGAATTTCACGGGCAGGCGAATTATTTATTAAACGCAATCGAGTCGCGGCGGTCCACGAGCGATTGAAATAATCCGCCACGCCAGGAACCCGATTTTTCAATGCGCCATATGGGAACAGCCATTGCGCCCCAACGCCGGTAGAAACACTCGACTCCGCGAAGGCTGGAGCCTTCGAAATCGAAATCGCGGCCCGCATGCAGCGTGTCCTGCAAGGCATTCCAAAGGACCAAATAGGCCCCGGGAATATCGCGGAAGTCGGGATTCACTCCGGAAACGATCTGGTAGGTAGTGCGATTGTCGTTTACCGTAAGCAGGGCCGCTACCGGTTTATCGTCAGTGGTTTTTGCGATATAAAGGTGGGCTCTCTCCTGAGAATAAGCGGCGTTCCACAGTCGCCTCAAAAAGTCTGGAGAGCATACAGGCTTCAATCCTTGTTTCTCGAATGTCATTCTGTTTAATGCTATGAGATCTTCGATACCGTCATCGCGAACCACGCGAAGCTTGAGACGCGACGCTTTCGTCAACTTTTGTTGGTGCGTGCGAGTCATGCCCGCTGTGACTTGCTCCAGCGTATGGGTAGAGGGAAATCGGAATGTGTAAGCGAGATGCACTCGATATCCCGCCCAAAGAAATCCTTGCAAGTCGGGAGCCGACGCGCCTGCGACGTAGCGCACGCAGTCGAATGATTTAATGCTGCGCGCAAGAAGTTCTCCGTTCGAGCGCATGAAATGAAGCCGGTCGCAGGTGTTGTCCACGGATGACAAATCAAAGACCGGACCGAGATAAGGAGTCAGGCCTGGAGAGCACAGGAATTTCAGCCCAGGCCTGCGTTCCCGAGGGATCGGCATGCCTGCAATAATTGCTCCACGCTCGTTCCGAATAACTAGAATTGAGAAATCCGTGGCCGTAGTTTGCAACCACCAGGAATAATGAAAAATCGTTCCGTGAGGAGACTTGTCGATCAGATCATCCCACTCGGGATAATCCTCTCGCTGCAGAACTTCGCAGAAGTTTTCCTTCGGACGCTTTTGGGCAGCTTGAGCCTGGGGGCGACGCGCGGCCACACGAGGGGCCTCGCATCGGGGCTGGATAGCAACTTTCATGGGCATATCCTTATTAGGAATGGTCAAGCGCCTCGGAGTTTCGGGAAATGGAACGCTAGAAAAGTCCGCCGATGCTCGCGGCTGACGTGGAATGAATACTTATGGCGTTGCCGCCGGTGACAGGGAAGCGCCGCTCGCAGCGCCTTTGGTTTCCTGCAAATCTTCGGAGGAAACGGGGGACGACTCCGTAGGATTGAGGCGGTTGCCTTTCAAATGATAATTTTGGCCGCAACTTTCGCATTGCGCGTGATCGTCGGAAAGATGCAGGCGCTCGCCGCAACGGCACATCCAGCCAATCTGCCGGGCGGGAGAGCCTACGACCAGAGCGTGCGAAGGAAGATCGCGGGTAACGACGGCTCCGGCTCCGACAAAGGCGTACTCGCCGATGGTCACGCCGCAAACGATGGTGGAGTTCGCGCCCAGTGAAGCGCCCCGGCAAACCAAAGTTTTTTTGTATTCGTTTTTGCGGTTTACAAAGCTGCGCGGATTGGTGACGTTCGTGAACACCATGGAGGGGCCGCAGAACACGTCGTCTTCCAGCTCAACACCTGTGTAAAGAGAAACGTTATTTTGGATTTTGACGTTGTTTCCGATGCGCACTCCCGAGGCCACGTGAACATTTTGGCCCATGTTGCAATTTTCGCCGATCACGCAATTTTTCATGACATGCGAATAATGCCAGATGTGCGTGCCGGCGCCGATCTCGGTGGGCTGATCAACCTTGGCGGTTGGATCGACGAAATAATTGGCCGGGGCATCTTCCAGTTGTTGAACCGAGCCTTGATTTTTCAAGGAGCGCTCGCTGGCGTTCAAAATGCGAAGGACGCGCACTCCGTTGTTTCCGTCGGTATTGGGCGTCTGGCGCGTGGAAATGCATTCCAGAAAATGCAGGCATTCCAGGCGCAAGGGTTCAAGCGCAGGAAGAGGGACCACTTGTCCTTCGGACCGTTTTGCGATCGGAAGGCGATCGAGCCACTCGATTTTATGCGGGTAGAGGACCAGCTTGCGGTCCGTTTGCATGTCGTCAAACACGGCCATCTGGCGGTCGCCGACGACGACGAGTTTCTGTTCTTTAAAGGGATGCAGCCAACTGACGAAGATGTGCGCCGTGACGCCGCTCGCGAAATTGCAGTTCGTGAGGGTGACGTCGGCCACGTTGGCATTGAGATAATTTCCGCCGTGTGCCGCTACGGAAGTAGGCTCCTCGCCCAGCAGGCAAAGGATTGCGGAAATATCGTGCGGCGCGAAACTCCACAGAATATTTTCTTCCGTTCGCAGTTTTCCGAAATTCAGACGGGACGAGTAGATGTATTGAACCTTGCCCAGCGCGCCTTCACGAATCAGCGACTTCAATTTCTGAATCGCCGGATGATATTGAAGCAAGTGTCCGACCATCAGGACGCGGCCGGTCTTTTGCGCCAGCTGCGTCAGCTCTTCGGCGTGTTCCACTTGAAGGGAAAGAGGCTTTTCGACAAAGACATCCTTGCCCATTTCAAGCGCTCGCTTCGCCAGCGGATAGTGCTGAACCGCGGGCGCGGCGATCACGATTCCTTCGATGTCTTTCCGGGCAAACAGCTCTTCATAGGAATCGCAAATCTCAACGCCTTCGTACAAGGGCTGCAATTGTTCCAGGCGGTTGCGATCCACGTCACAGATGACGCGTAGTCTTCCGAGCTGGTGGAAATTGCGAACTAGGTTTTGGCCCCAATATCCGCAACCTACTACGGCGACAGAGATGTGATCATTCATGAGTCCCATTCCCCCTCGTGTGATGGACCTGCGATTTGTAAAATTCAGCGATGGTGCTGACGACACGTTCCTGATCATCGGCCGGAAGTTCCGGGTAAATCGGGAGCGCCAGAGAATTGAGGCACGCTTTTTCAGATTGGGGCATCGAGCCTTTTGCGTATCCGAGATACGCGAACGCAGGCTGCAGATGCAGCGGCTCTGGATAATAGATGGCAGTCGGTACGCCCTGTTCCTGGAGGTAATCGCGCAATGCATCGCGATCGTCGCATCGAATTACAAATTGATTGTAGACATGCCCGCAATGGGACGGCGCGCTGGGGCTTGTGATAAACGATGTGAGATCATATTGGTCAAAAAGTTTTGCATAAAGCGCCGCGCGGTCCTGGCGCGCCTGGATCCATGTGTCCAGATAGCGGAGCTTGACCCTGAGGATGGCGGCTTGCAGCGCGTCCAGACGGCTGTTCATGCCGATAATTTCCGAGTGGTATTTCTTGCGGGTGCCGTGAGCGCGCAGCAGGCTTAGGCGATCCGCCATGGCGCGTTCTCGCGCGGTAACCATGCCTCCGTCACCGGCGCATCCCAGATTTTTGGACGGGAAAAAACTGAAGCATCCGAAATCGCCGATGCTTCCCACCTTCTGGCCATAATAAGTGGCGCCAATCGCCTGAGCGGCGTCCTCGATCACTGCCAGCGAATAATTGTCCGCGATTTGTTGGATGGGGCGAAGATCGGCCGCCAAGCCAAAAAGATGCACGGGTAGAATGGCGCGCGTCTTTTCCGTGACGGCCGGCTCGATGAGGTCGGTGGCGATATTGAATGTATCCGGATCGATATCGACGAACACGGGCGTTGCTTCGGTGCGCGCGATCGACCCTGCCGTCGCGACAAAAGTGAACGGCGTGGTAATCACTTCGTCGCCCGGACCAACGCCTTGGGCGCACAACGCCAGGTAAAGCGCGTCCGTGCCCGAAGCGCAGCCAACCGCGTGGGGCGATCCCACATAGGCACCCGCTTCTTTTTCAAAAAGCTCCACCTGTTGCCCCATGATGAAATGCTGGCTTTCGAGAACCGATTCGACCGCCTGCAGAATTTCAAGACGTATGGACGCGAACTGCGCCTGAAGGTCGAAGAAAGCGAAGCTTTTTTTTACTTTGCGTGCCGCCGTTGAAGTCGATTCCATATCTTGTTTCTCTCCTTCGATTTGTAGGACTAAAAAATTACTGCATATGCCGCCACGCTCACTGCAGCCTGGGCTCCGATGTCTCCCAATCTTCGCGCGCCGGCTTTAAGACCACTTTGCGGGACAAACAAAATATCGTTAGCCTCGAGAATCTGGTCCTTCTCCTTGCCTCTCATCACCTTTTTCAAATCAATCGGAATTTCCACGCGCTGGGAATCGCTTTCAGACTGACGAATGATGATGGTTCGCCCGAGAGCTGCCGTCGGAGTCGGTCCTTCCGCCATGGCCACAGCCTGTAGGACAGTCATCTGCGATCTGCGGTCCTGCACGGCGAAGGCTCCCGGTTTCCCAACCGAGCCAACCACAAACACAACTGGGGCTGTGTTGACGGTGATCACATCGCCGGCGTGCAGAATGAGAGTGGCGGATCGATCTTGACCAGAGAGAAGCGCCGTCAGGTTAATCGTGGTAGGAGCCGCGGCATTCTGCGTGACGCTTACATTTGTAATGCCCGGTGCATTCGCGTCCACATGGTGAGTAATCGTCAGCGTATTTCCCGCGTTCGGCGCGAGACCTCCCGCGGCGGAAATCACATCCATCAAGCCGGTCGGCCGCTCAATCGGATAAGTTCCCGGACGCATCACTGCGCCCATGACGGCAACATTCTGGGTCATCTCGCGAAGGATCAATACAGTGACCGAGGGGTCGCGAAGGATCTGATTTTTCTTCAATTCTTCGCTCATGCGCCCGGCAAACTCAAACGTGGTCGAACCCGCCGCTTGAATCGCGCTGGGAATCAACGATATTTTGACTTTGCCTTCCTGGTCGACCTGGTATCTTCCGGAAATGTCATCTTCATCATTGACGTGGATATCGAGAATATCTCCCACGCCGATCTGATATCCGCCATACACAACCGGGCTCGCGTTATCCGCGGACCGGTTATTGACGTTCATCGTGCTGCGGTTCTGCGAATTGATCTGCGCGGAGGCAATCAAGGCGTTTGCCAAAATAAATGCCGCCGACATTAAGAACATTTGTGTTTTTTTCGACATTGCACCCTCCTTCGCCTGTTTTGAAGGCGATGGTCCATGATTTTGTGCGGGCTGGTCAGGAACGAAACACCAGGCATTACTTCGTGGCGTAGGAGCCGTAATCCTTCATTCCGTACGAGTAGTATTCTTCCTTTAAATCGACACCGTTGAGGACGACCCCTAAGACGGTTGCCTGTAGATTTTCAAGAATTTCGAGGCTGAACATCACGGCGCCGCGCGTCGTTGAATCGCAACGTGCCACAACGATGGAGGCATCAGAAAGCGTGGAAAGCCAACGCCCTTCCGAAAATGGAATGATGGGCGGGGAATCGAGCACAATGTAATCGAATGTCTTGCGCAGTTCGGAGATGAGATCCGTCATGCGTGGCGAAGTCAAACACTCCAGGGAATTGGGCGCCCTGTTTCCCACTCCGAGAACCGTGAGGTTCGGCACTTCGGCGAGAGGTTTCAGGGCGTCTGCCAGTGTATTCGCCGGATTGGTGAGCAGGTCCTGCAATCCAATTCGCAGAGTCATGCCGAACGAGGAAGTAATGGACGGGTGACGGAAATCGCCATCGATCAAGCAGGTTTTTCCATGCCGCGCCAGCGCCAGAGAAAGATTTGTGGCGACGGTGGTCTTGCCTTCGCCCGGCAAGGCGGACGTGATCAAAATGGTTTGAACCGCCGAGCCGTTTGGCGAAAGGGGAATTCGAATGCTGGTTTCCAGGTTTCGAATTGCTTCCGCCTCGGGCGAGTTCGGATTTTCGGTCAGGAATTTCAATCCGTTGATCCGGATTGCAGCCATCGATTGGGTCGCCGGCACCATGCGAGTCGTCTT
>PMOP01000523.1 GCA_003161495.1 Acidobacteriota bacterium
CGTTCCGTCGCGATGAATCGAATAGAGATTTTGTCCGCGCACAAACACGATCTGCGTTCCATCGGGCGACCACGCGGGATCATGGCCCGTGGACTGGCCCAAACGGCGCGGCTCGCCGCCCTGGACCGGCCACAGCCAAAGGGGCATCTCATCGTCGCGGCGCGTGAATTGGCCAATTAAAAACTGCGAGTGATCCGGAGAAATTCCAAACAGCCGCGTGTTCTCAAAGGGCGCGGGCATTACTTCCGCATTGCCGCCCTCCACCGAAGTCTGCATGAGTTTCCAGTGTCCGGCGTCATGTTCCAAAAAGAATATCCGCGTACCATCGGAAACGATTCCGCCCCACTCGTCGATTCGTCCCGCGTTGGCGATCCGCGTCATTCGTTGCACGCTCGGCCGCGGAACTGGGTACACAATGAAAAACAGAAACCAGGACCCAAATAAGATGCCCACTGCAAGAAGCATCATGTCGAACCACCGCTGCGTACGCTCCGCCCGCTGTCGATCCCATTCCGATTCGGATACCAGTTCGGGAGAAAATTCCGGGTGCATTCGCAAGCGTACTTCAATCGATTTTTCGCCATTCGAGGGTATGGTAATTGGGCCTGTGGCAGCCGGAGAGGCACTCCCATTGATCACATGGACGGGCGCAAGAAAGCGATAACCCTGGCGCGGAACGGTTTCGATAAATCGCGGATTTTCCGCATCGTCGTGTAGCGCCGCACGAAGCTTTTTCAGTGCCGCGCTCAGGCTTCCCTCAAAATTGACGTGTGTCCCATGCGGCCACAGAGCCTGTCGCAATTGTTCCCGGGACACGATCTCCCCGTACTGCAACAGGAGCAGAGAAAGAATTCGAAATGGTTGATCCTGGAGCTTGACCCGCACTCCTTGGCGAGTCACTGTTCCAGAGGCAAAATCCAACTGGAAAAGGCCAAATCGCACGGTAACGGTCGGATGGATCCGTGTTTCTGGCAAAAGAACCCCCACAGTTCCGATGTGGGACTCTATCACGGGTCAATATCCGGCGAAAAGAAATAGTTCACATGACCCGTTAACTGCTGTATATACAGTAGATTAGCGGGTCATTATATTTTCAGATGGAGTTCACTTGACGGAAATCAACACAATCACTTATGCATACCCTGCAATGCTGTTTCGGTTTGGCGTGGGGCATTTCCCAGCCCGTGCCTTTTTTTGTTCCTGAAATTAGAATCAGAGGAGGCCTTGGGAAAATAAAAATTTAGCCCATTAGTCCCAAGAACCATCGGAGCACTCGCGCTCGCGGTCCCTGAACCGGTGAATAAAAAGCCCCGGGCGCGGGTCTTCCGATAAAGATTTCACTGCCGTGCCATTCAAGTTCCCCTATGTGATTCCATTTGATAGCAGCGATCCAGCTCAAACCATTCCCTCCAGTGTTTCCGGCTTTGCGATACTCGCGGCACATTTGCGACGCAATCGGTTCAAGTATGCCCTGAATTCCTGAGCCTCCTGCCCGTCTCGGACATTCAAAATTTTGACGACGCAGCCCTATGCGTACTCCCTCGCAGATGTTAAAATGGCTGCGGTCAGTAAGCCAATTTTGCTTGCTGTTCGTTCGACACTGGATTCCAATCGCACTTCAGATCTTTCCGGTGTCGCAGTCGATTCCTCGGGAAGAACTTTTGCCACCCGAATATAGGCCCGTAGCTCAGTTGGTTAGAGCGCTACCTTGACACGGTAGAGGTCTGCGGTTCGAGTCCGCACGGGCCTACCATTCTTTTCAATCACTCAGAGAGTTTTCTTCGGAATCCGGCAAAAACTTCACCTGTAATTCTTCACAGGTAAATCGACGGTTCCAAAGGCACGCAGAGATTCATCCTTAAATTATTTTGGTACGAGACCCTTTACTGCGTTAGCCCGGGCACTATAGGTGATGCGGCCAGTTGCATCTGTCGGCAGGAGCGCGCGCATCCGCGCTTTGAGAAGCGCAAGATCCTCGGGCGCCATCGCTGCGAGCTTTGGACTGACGCTCGGTCCCCCGAGGATGGTCGTCCAGTAGTCGTCAAAATCGGCGAATGTCCGTTGCACGGTAATCTCCCGTGTTTCGACGGCATCCAAACCCGCTCCAGTCCACAAGTCCCGCATTACGTCTATTCGAGATGCGTCAGGGCTTGGCGGCACCGCAACTGTGACGCCCAGCCCTCGCATTTCCACCTGCAACGCTTCGTAGGGAAAACCACCGCCAAACATGTCCCACGCGTAGGCTGTGATAAGGCCACCAGAGCGGACCACTCGTGCCATTTCGGCAACGCCCTTGGCCGGATCTGGAACGAAGAAAATCACCAGAGGCATGACAGATGCGTCAAACGTGTCGTCGGGAAAAGGCAGCGCCATTGCATCGCCCTGACGAAAATGTGCGACTCGCGACACGGGTCGTGTGCGGGCAAAGGCGAGCTGCCCCTCAGACGGGTCTATCCCCTGCACTAAGGCCGGCGCACACCGCTCGACAAGCATTTCGGTAAAAGCGCCGTTGCCGCAGCCAACGTCGAGCCATCGCAAGCCTGGTTTTGGGGCAAGCCAGTCGAGGAAAATTTCACCTGCAAGCTGGCTCCACTTCCCCATGTATCGTTCATAGGCAGCCCCGTCGTTGAAGCGGATTTGGTTGGTATGCATTTGTGTTATCCCCAGTTGAACTACCTGCGAAAAGTGGCCTCTTATTTTAGCGGATCGTGCCGCGTTTCCGTAAGCGGCGTTCCATTGGGGCTGACGTCGCGTTCTGTGTCCCTTTTCAATTCTCCGGTGAACGAAACGCTTAACATTCGCACGTTGTGTTGATATTTTGGCGCTCGAAACGGGCCTACCATTCTTTCAATACGTTAGAGAGTTTTTTTCCGAATCCGAGGGCCCAGCACATCGTTCTGACAAGACATGGTCGGGCCATATTCCGATAAGATTTATCAGGACTCGGCCTTGGGTGTATGCTTTGGCCGTAAATATGGACAGAGCGAAAAATTCCAGCTGGTGTTGACTCGGTAATATCAAAATCGAAAGATAGAAAGAGGACACCAAATGCGACTTCGATTTCTCTTGGTTGGCATCCTGGCGCTCGCCGCCGGCGCCGCCGGCGCCGCCGGCGCCGCCGCGCAGACCCCCGCTCCCGGTGATCTTCATTTGCGTGGCGACCGCTTCAAACCGCTAACGGCTAGCGAACTTACACCGGAACAAAAGACTCTGGTGGATCACCTGCTGTCGGGCGAGCGAGGGACATTAAACGGCCCCTTCAACGTCCTGCTGCGTAGCCCGGAGATGGGCGATCTCGCGCAAAAGTTGGGAGCTTACATTCGTTTTCACACAACTGTGCCGGCCAAATTGAATGAGTTCGCGATCCTGATTACGGCGCGTGCCTTGAACGTGCAATACGAATGGGCCGCTCACCACAAAAATGCCCTTCAGGCGGGTCTAAGTCCTGCCATCATCGACGCTGTGGCAGCAGGAAAGCGGCCGCCCTCCATGCAGCCGGATGAGGAAATCATCTATAACTTCACCTCGGAATTGGTGAATAACAAACAGGTGAGCGATTCCGCTTTTCATGCTGCGGTTGACAAATTTGGCGAGCGCACCGTAGTCGATCTGATCGGCACCATCGGCTATTACCATTTCGTCTCGATGCTGCTCAATGTGGATCGCTACCCCATGCCCGAAGGAGCTCATCCGGAGCTAAAACCTCTTCGGTAGGCCAATCGGCGAGAGCGACCGAGTTTTGGACCTATCGGGTCAATTTCTTTGCTTCAGCGCGAATCTTTGCCCAACGCTTTCTCGTAGCCTTCCCGATCTTCGCTCTTGCAGCAGCGGAAAGAACGCGCTTGGTACCCTTTGTCACTTTCTTATCGGCAGAGCGGCCCATGGCCTCGGCTGCGGCCTTGATGCCACTTAGTTTGTGTTGAATGGATGCGACCTGCTTTTCGAGTTTTCGTTCTTCGCGTTTGATCGCTGATAGAATATCCATGAATCCTCCACTATGGAATTTATCCCAGCACTACGGCGATAGCCAGACGTATCAGTGAAAAAAATCACTCACACCGCACGCGGCAGTTCCTGAGGGGAATCTTACTCAAGGGTAAGCTACTTCTCCTTCCTGGCTCCTGCGTTCGCGGCAATGTTCTCGACTGACTTCGCATCGTTATTTTTTCGCTTTCCGGTACCAGTCAAGTATTTGCTCGCCGTTCCAGTGCAACACGCCCTTAAATTTAGCGATGTAATCGTAAACGGCCTCGAGATACTTGATCCGGGAAGGCTGTCCGCTGATGTACGGGTGGATGGCGATCGCCATTACTCTCGGCCGGTCCGCGCCTTCCTCGTAGAGTCGATCGAAAGTGTCGTTGCATTTTTGGGTCCAGTAAGAGGCCTCATGGTGCTGGACGGCCATCATGGCAATGTCATTGCATTCCAGGGTATAAGGCAAAGTGACGAGGGGCCCGTGTTTCGTTTCGATTTCGGTGGGTTCGTCGTCGTAAACCCAATCCGCAATGTACTGGATTCCCGCCGCCTTGAGATAATCGGGCGTATCGTACGTCTCCGTCAGGCCCGGCCCCATCCAGCCCACTGGAGGTTTCCCAGTGAACTGCTTAATGGTCGAGACAGTGCGCTCGATCATTGCCGGCTGATCTTTCTCATTGTGGATGGGACCTTGCTCGTAACTGTGCCCCATAAATTCCCACCCGGAATCTTTGCAGGCTTGCGCCAGGCGAGGGTAATCGATGCACACCCGGCCGTTAATCGACAGGCTCGGACGGATGCCTAAACGCTCGTAAAGCGCGTGAAAGCGCCAGAACCCAACTCGCATGCCGTACTCGTGCCAACTCCAATTCGCAACGTCCGGGAGTGTAGTTACTCCGGTAGGAGGTGCCAGCACCTGCCTGGGCATCGGACGGGAAATATCCCACACTTCCACGTTTACGACGGTCCAGACGATGATGCGTTCACCATTTGGCAGGTGTAGCTTTGGCCGATCTATGATTGCGGAATATTTTGAACGTTCACGAGGCAATGTCATTTGAGAGTTCACCTTTTGATTAAATTGTGCGCGCGGATGCTCTTTGGGAATTACGTTGAGAAAGGGCAAGCGTTCGCCGCGCTCCTTCGGGAGTATCAGCGTACCTCACGGTAAACGTCAACTGGTTCTACACAGGCAAGCGGACCGGCGCGACCTGCAGGGAAGGCACGAATGGAGCATGGTTTCCGACGCCAGTGATGATCTATCAGTGGGGCAGCGGTTATTTTTGACTCTGGCTGACGCTGGCCGAGGCCATCGTCCAATCCCAGTGCTGCCCCGCTGCTGTAACGATGGGCGCTACATCTTCCTCAAGCAGGTAGCGCTCCTGCACCAATTTTTTCGCGGCGTCTTCGACGCGGCGCACATATTCCGCGCGCGTGCCGTAGCGTTCCTCGACCGACAAACGCGGATCGTGACTTTTGTCTCGATCGCCGCGCGTTTTCGCGAAGGGAATGTAGGAGCCGGCCATGGCCATCAGCGTGTCCGGCGCGCCGGTTTGTTCGCTGCGGAAAGCCCAATCCGTGTAAGTGCCGAGCGGAACTGCTTGCTCGGGCAGGCGGATGCCGCCCATGTCGTTGCCGTCAACGTCCACCTGCGGAACGATGAACGGCAATACCGAAAAAACTCCAGGCTGATCGGCGCGGAATCCGCCGGGCACGTGCAACGGCCATTGCACCGCGGACACGTTTGGGAATTTGATATCTCGCTGAGCGACCAAGGTCCCATCCGAAAGCTGAGGATGCCGGCTGAGCGGAGGCGCAACGCCTTGCCTCGTCCAGCGATCGAGCGCCACGAGCAGGGCGCGCTGAGCCCATCGATAATCATTCGGGTTAATTTTCAGCGGCTGCAAAGCGCTGTCCGCGGGCGGCCATGAACCGGGGCCGTGTTTCGCTCCGGCCAGCGTGAAAATTCGCACGTTGGGCGGATCGGGCAAATCTTCCAGTCCGTCCATGGACAAGTGCCGCAATGCGGCGACGCGACCTCGATCCCAATATTCGGATCCCGAATCGACGAAAAATATTTTCGGATCTTGCCCCGCGGGAACTCGCGCGCCGAGGCCGTCGCGTTTCCCGGTCATCGGATCGGTCGTGACTTCGTAGCGAATCGGGAACACGGTTTGCGTGAAGGATCCCAGCTCATTCGGCAGCGCAAAGCGCTGATTGAAGCTGCCGAAGGATGTTCCGCCCGTGTGGATGAAGAGAGCATCGATCGCCTGGCGGCCTTGTTCGTCGGTGGTGAAACCTTCGTACACCAATTGACGCTCATACCGCCCGACCTGCGAAGCGCCGTATGTGTAAACGTATTTAACGTGGACGATGGCGTCGGAATTATTTTTGATTGCTGAGGCCATATCGCGAAGGGCCGCAAATCCGAGACCTGCGACCGGCGGATTTTTGCTTTCGTAGGTGAATTGATAAGTCATGCCGGCCTTGAAGCCGCCCTTTACCGTCAGCCAGTTCGGGTTGAAAGCGACTTGGCCATTTTCCATGCGCCCAAACTGCCAGTCTTCGCGCGGAATGAGGTGCGGCGTGGCAACCCAGCCCTCGCGGACAGTTAACCGGTAGGCCGGATTTTTCGGATCGAGCGGCGGATAAACGTCCGTGTTGTATTCGGCAGTATATTCGTAGGATTCGGAAGCCTTGTCGGGAATGAACCACGGGCTAATCCATCCCGTGATCGGCTGGCCGTTGTCGGTGGCGATGGGCGCCTGCAATGCAATCAGATTTTTGTCTTTGGCCTTGTTCACTTCAAATTCCCAGCCGACGGCCACAATGGTGTAGCCCTCGCGCATGAGCAGTCCGTCGCCAAAATCTGCGTCGGTAGTCGGATCGGTGGAACCCTTGCCGCGATTGAACGTGTTCAACACGCCGTTCCTGCCGCGGTTCACCACATCAAAAAGCGCGACACCATTTCCTTTCGCGGGATCCTTTGGCCTGATAATTAACAAGTCAGCCGAGAATTCCACTTTGCCCTGGGCATTTTTGGGAGCCCTACCGACGTCGGCGATGATCTTGTTATGCGGATTATTCGGATCAACCGCAAAATAAACTTTGCCGGTCAGCTTTTCGTAAGCTCCCACCGTGCCGAACGCTTTTCCGTTCAACACGTCCTGATGGCTCGTAATTTCGACTCGCGTAACCTCGCCGCGCATCGTTGCCGGCGCGACCGCTAAAAGAGATGACACCACAGCGATGCCGAATATGCGTGCAAATTTTCGGTTCATGGATCCCCCATATCTATGCGCAAATCTTATTGCAGGACTACTTTGTCAAACCTGTAGCTGAACTCTTCCGCCAAGAATAATGTCTTTTCATCCGGGCAAGCCAGGGCGTGTATCGAATCAAACCATCCCGGCAGCCTGCCGAGCTTGCCGAATTCGCCCAGCAATTTTCCGCTCAAGTCGTATTTGTAGATGCGCCCGACGCTGCCGACAAAAATCACCTGATTCGGAGGCGGCGTGATGCATAGCGACCAAGCCAGCGCGCCGACGCGCCATTCCTGCTTGAAATTTCCGTCCGTGTCAAACACCTGCACGCGGCTGTTCTGCCGGTCGGCCACATACAAGTTTTGATTCGCGTCCATCACAATATTGTGCGGCGTGTTGAACTGGCCGGGCTTGGTGCCGCGGTCGCCCCAATACTTCACGAGATTGCCTTCGGCAGTGAATTTAGCGACGCGCGAATTTCCGTAGCCGTCCGTGACGTACGTGCTCCCATCGGGGCCCACGACCGTGTCGGTGGGCTGATAAAAACTCGAAGGTGGCGGGATGGCGCGCTCAATTCCGTGAGTCATATAGACCCATCCCATGTCCCCCTCGCGCCGGCCCAGGGCTTGCTCGACTCTTCGTTTCGGATCGAATTTCACAACGAGGTTATCCCCGGCGGCCACGTACCACAAATTGTCATGCGTATCGAACCGGATGCTGTGGGGAACGCGGAACAGCGGAGAACCCTCGCCGAAGGAACCGATGAAGTTGCCTTCCTGGTCGAATTCGAGCATCGGATGGTTGCCGCGGTTGAGAATGAAGATATGGCTCTTGGAATTAATGGCCACTCCCACGGCTTCGGCCATGATCATGTCACTCGGAATCTTGAAAAAGTCCGGCACGACGCGGAATTTGAGCTCCGGCGCCTTGGCGGCTTCCTGCGCTGTGGGCATATCCTGCGCACAAACCGGCAGAGAGATTAACCATAATCCCGCGAGCAAGAAATATTTCATGGCTTCACCTTTGCCTTCATTCCGCTTCTCGCATTGTCTTGGGGAAACGTGCCCTATGGGGCGATATGATTCTTTGGAAATAGGAAGGGAACCGGGAAATTTCTAGAGCAGTTGCGCCCGGTTCCCCTACTCGATTGGTCTTCTCGTTACCTCATGCTAAAAAACAATCTTTAACGCAAACTGAATTTCCCTCATCGGCACCTGCGTAGCCTGATCAATCTGGCCGAAGCTGGTATTGTCCTGTGGTAAGGCGTCTAGAGCATCAAGTTGGTCCGTCGGACCCGTGAAGTTTGTGCGATTGAAGATGTTAAAGAGCTCCGCGCGGAACTCAATATTGAAGTTTTCGCCAAATTTCGAGATGTGATTGTCCTTGATGAAGGACATATCGACGTTAAACAGGCCCGGCCCGATGATCGCGTTGCGGGGCAGGTTACCCATGAGGTTGGTACACGTGAGTGGGTTTAAGCCGGCCTGCGCTATCGTGAGACCATCAAGGTTCGGGGTCTGGTTGCAGTTGGCATTCCAGAAGGCTTGATTGGGAGCGACCGGATAAATGAAGCATGCTGGCTTCAAGTACTGAATGTTGCCCGGCTGAACGGCATTCTTGGGAGTGCAGCCCGGAGCCAACGATAGAACATCCATAGGTTCCGAGTTGGCTTGCCCCAATGGGTCCGTAGCAAGGCCAGTCAATGGCCACATCGGAACGCCGTCGCTCAGGTCGAGCAGTCCCCCGACGCTCCACCCACGCGCAACCCAACCAGCGGGCCCAGCGAAAGCCTTAGGCGTCGGAATCTGGTACAGCCAGTTAATCGATAGATTTCGGGTGACATTGAAGTCAGACAAACCTCTCGTGATACGCCCGTCCCACCACGGGGTTGCGGCGGTCGGGTTGGACGAGTAGTTGTCTCCCGCGAAGCTGCCGGACGAGTTGTCAAACGACTTTTGCCAGGTAAAAGAAACCTCAGCCTGCAAGCCATGGCTGATTTTTTTGGCATAATTCATCTGAAGAGAGTTGTAAGTGGATTCGGAAAAGAAAGCGGTCGAAAGCAGCAAACCGGGCACGAACGGATTGACGATCGTGTTGGGTACGATCCCGGTAGGCGCGGGGTTTGTAACGGCCGGGCAGCTGTTAGCAACAGAGGGATTAGGAAACAGCCAGCCCGCCGATGTATCCGTTGGGAAGCAGGTATTGAGCGTGTCGGTTTGGAAGGGATTGTGGATTCCCCTCGACCCGGCATAGGCCACCGTCAGTGAAGAACTCGGTGTTATTTGCCTTTGAATGTTTAAATTCCATTGCATCACATAATTGCGCTTGGGGTTGCGATCGGTGTATTGCCACCTGCCGGTTCCAGCAGCGGTAGCGCCAGAGTTTGTAACTGCCGCAGGCAATCCCTGAGCAAATACGCCTTGGGGAAGAGGGCACCCTGGAACAGCAACAACCACAGCGGCGACACTGCATTGTTGGCCCGACAGTGGATCGAAGCTGGTACAGCCCGGCGGCAACGGGCCCGACGCAGGGCATTGATGGACCGTGTTGGTAAGGTCAAGTTCAGCGCCCGACGGGGAAGCTTGCAAAGCATTGAGCCCGAACATGAAGGGCATGGGGAGAACATCAAACATCCCGAATCCCCCACGAATCGACGTTTTGCCGTTGTTAAACGGGTCCCATGCAAACCCGACTCTCGGCTCGAAATTTTTGAGCGTTGGGTTCGAATCGAAAACCTTGTGATCAAGCCCTGAACAGTCCGCGTCGGGAAGGCCGGTGATATCCTCCGTGCACGCGCTGGGGTCGGTCCAAAGCGTCGGCAAGAAGATAAACTTTCCGTTTTTCTCAAAAGGAATCGTGGACATTTCGTAGCGCAAACCTACGTTCAGGGTAAGGTTGGACTTCATCTTCCAATCGTCCTGAACATAGCCTCCGAAAACGGAATTGCGATTGTAATGCTTCGTATTTCCGGCGGTCCATGGCGGATCGGTTGGCATCCGAACCGTATACGGCTCGTTCTGAAGGAAGTTCGAAATGGAGCCAAATCCGGTGCTGCCATTTCCGTTTGAGTTCGTAAGATCGGTGTGATTTCGAATGTACTCAAACCCAAACTTTAACGTATGTTTCCCAATCGTGCGGGAGATATCGTCGAAAAACTGGTAGTTTTGAACCCAGTCGCTGAATCCACCTTGCGGACTGAAACCTCCGGGGCCTGTAATGCCAGTTACTCCCGCGCCGCCGCCGCCCTGACCAGCCAGTCCGGGCGCATTGAACGCCGTCGTAATGCCAAGCGAAGTATCCACGAGCTCTTGATTAAGAACCGAAAGCCCTGGGTTCTTCACGATGGATTGTGTCCACCCAAACCTGGCGCTATTGACCATGGCGCTGCTGAAGATATGATTTTCCTCCAGGGCCACGGACATATTTGGAAGTATGTATCCCGTTGTATCGTAATCAAATGTGCCGGGCTTGGCCCAGGTGGAGAAGTCACGGTAGATACTGGAATCGATGCTGTCCTTGTCGGAGAGTTTGTAGTCGACTCGCGCGGTGCCGTAGTCATCGTTCACGGCTTGATCGCCTGAGGTCACGAATTTACAAGTATTATTGCCGGGGCCAATCAATCCGGCATTGCAGTTCGACGGATCGAGAGCGTTGTAATATTTCGTGACAAAGTTATCCACGCACACTGTGGCTTGCCCCGGCGCAAGGTTCGTCATGTTGGCAAAAGGGCATGGTCCAACCAACGCGGGCAGTGGATTTCCGTTTACGTCGTTAAGGATTCCGTTCCTCGCGTTCGGCGTGAGGATATCGGCGGTAACGGGTATACCCTTTCTCTGCCGGATACCCTCGTAGTCAGCGAAAACAAAAAGCTTGTTCTTGAGGATTGGTCCTCCGCCGGACCCACCAAACTGGTTGCGCACGAAAGCCGGCTTATTTGCGCCATCTATATAATCGGACGAATCGAAATCTTTGTTGCGGAAGAACTCATAGGCGCTTCCGTGGAACTGGTTCGTCCCGGATTTGGTGATGGCATTGATGACTCCGCCGGACGTGAAGCCGTACTCGGCCGAGTAATTGGCGGTCAGAACGGTGAATTCCTGAATCGCGTCCACACCAAGGCTGGCCCCGAGCACGTTCCCTGGCCCGGCGTTCGAATAGTCGTTGACGATGACGCCGTTCAATCGGTAGACGTTCTGCGTGGGCCGGTTCCCGTCAATCGTCATTTGGTTGCCGAGGCCGCGCAAATTGCCGCCCGGTTGGTCGACCTGTTCATGCGGGCGCACCTGAACGACGCCGGGTTCCAGCACGGCAAGCGAGGTCCAGTCGCGGCCGTTTAGCGGCAATTCCACAATTTGGGCGCTCTGAACGTTCCCGCTGAGGGTGGCGTTTTCCGTCTCAATCACCGGGGCGGCGCCAGTAACTTCCACCAACTGGCTCATTTCGCCGACCTTCAAAGCAAGGTTTAACTCCTGTTGCGCGCCGACGGTAAGAGTTACTTTTGTTGTCGAGGTGTTGAAGCCTGTCGCCGCCGCGGAGACAACATAATCGGCAGGTATGAGATTCACCAGGTTATAGTTGCCGGTATTGTTCGTGGTGGTCTCGCTGGTTATACCGGTGGCGCCATTTTTGGCGGTGACTTTCGCGTTAGCAACCGCTCCGCCTTGCGCGTCGGTGATGGTGCCGTTCAGCGAGGCGCCGGCTACCTGCGCATGCAGGGGAACGGAGATTAGGAGCCCAATCGTCCAAATCAGTACGAGCGTCATGGTGACGTACGATTTCTTCATGGTTGTTTCCTCCCAGGTTGCAACAGGATTTCCGCAACATCCCACACAGCTACCTTCACGAAATTTTGGCGAAAGCGAGATGCCCTTCTATCGGTGGCTAACGCTGAATTCTTTTCAGGCGGGTCTTTCAGGATTGATACTTGGTTCAAGAAGTTTGATCGCGGAGACACAACAATCGCAGGGGCCCTCGCGACCCCGCGCCTTCCGGCATGGGTGGAAACACTCACGTGGTGCCTCCAATGCTCCGCAACGCCGCCACTCGGAAAAACTTGTAACTGGATCTGAATGCACTCCCCTGGTTGAGCGCTAAGTAACACGGGCAGCGGACATTGTCAATGTCATTCTCGATTCGTTCATTTTTACTTGTTGGTGTAATGCAGGGAAGATACTTATCAAGGAGAAGGATTCCCAAGGCACGCTGCGGATTTTCAAATGTTTTCGGCGGATTTGAAGATGGACGCGTGCGACGACGTTGCATTCCGTTGCGGCTGGATATATGTTGCCGGTCGGGGAGCGAAGCCGGGCGGAAAATTTGGAAGCGGCCCGGCGCGGAGGAGAAAGACATGAAGCGACCGGTCGTGTTAGCGTGGTGCGCTGTGGTTGGAATAGGTTTGGCACTCATGATTCCGGAGGTGCAGGTGCATTCTGCGGATAAGGAAGCGCGTTTTCCGCTGCTTAAAGTGGAGCAGTTGAACGATCAGCAGCGGCCGTTTGCGGATGAAATTCTGAAAGTTTCCAGCATCGGAATTTCCGGCCCGTACAATATGCTGTTGCGCAGCCCGGTGATGGGCGAGCGCATGTTTGCGATGCTCAATTACCTGCGGTTCAACACTTCCGTCCCGCGGCGGCTGAATGAGTTTGCGATTTTGATCCAGGCGCGGTTGTGGACTTCGCAAGTGGAGTGGACGGCTCACTATCCGCTGGCGCTCAAAGCTGGATTGCCGCAAGCGGTGGCCGATGATCTCAAAGTGGGGAAGCGTCCATCCTCCATGCAGCCGGAGGAAGCGGCGGTGTACGATATTTCCATGGAGCTGGCCACCAATCACGTGGTGAGCGACGGCACATTTAAAAAAGCGCGCGCAGTTTTCAGCGACCAGCAAATCGTCGATCTCATCACGGTCAGCGGCGTTTACATAACCCTCGCCATGTTGAGCAATACGGCCGAGGATG